>JBBQKT010000042.1:0-15184 GCA_038327205.1 Burkholderiales bacterium
ATCAGCTGGTTAACGGGTGAGCGGGAAATGACGCCGACGATGCCACACATGAGGGAGTCCTTTTATCTACAAACAAGGCCCAGGCATCACGCCGAGGCTGGAATCAGTTTGACCACATCGGCCGGCAACATTGGCCGCAGACCGTGCAACATCGCCTGCAGCCAGGGTGCCACTTGCGAGGCCTGCCAGGTGGGGCTGCCAACCGCAGGCGTCATGCTGACCACCACGACCACCAGCAAACACACCAAGACACCCCGCAACACGCCAAAACCCGCGCCACCCAAGCGATCCACAACACTCAGCGGCGTGGCGCGAATCAGCGCCCGCAACAGCTTGGCCGCGAGGCCCCACACCAACAAAATCAACAAAAACGCGATCACCAAACTGGCCACATGAATCAGGCTCGGGCCCATGCGGTGGGCCGGCAACCAGGCGGCGATATGGGGTGCGACGTAGGGGGCGCCAAAATATGCCACCACCCAGCCGGCCAGCGACAACAATTCAAACAGCAGGCCCCGCCACAGGCCGACCACCACCGACACCGCCAGCACACCCAGCAGCAGCAGATCGACCCAGGCCAGCGTCAAATCTTTTTCCTCGATCAAAGCGTCAGCACGACGGTCTTCAGGCCACCGCCTGATGCCACCTTGGCGGCCACCTTGCCAGCCTCTTCGCGCGTGGCAAAGGGTCCGACTCGCACGCGGATACGGCGTCCGTCGGCCGTGTCAACCGCCTGCACATAGGTCTTGAGGCCCAGCTTCTCAACCTTCATCCGCACCTCTTGCGCGGCCTTGGTGTCGGCATAGGCCCCCACCTGCACGATGAAACGACCTGCCGCGGCTGACTCGCTGGCCTTGGCGTCGGCCGGACGGCCTTCGAGCAAGGCTTGGACGCGGGCGGAATCCGGGCGTGGCGCTGGCGCTGGAGTCGGTCTTTCCGGCGGCTTTTCAACGGCAACCTTGGGCGGCTCCGAGCTTGGTGCCGGTAATGTCGTTGCAGGAAGTGATGCGGGAGCACCCGCTTCAAGCACCGGCTCGGGCGCGGCAGCGACAGCGGGTGCCGGCGCGGGTGCCGGAATCACCAAGGGCGCGACCGACTCCTTGCGCGGAATGTCAATCGGCAGGTCCACCGGAATCGGCCGAGGCTGGGTCTCGAACACCAGCGGAAAACCGATCACTCCCAGGGCAACCAGAACGGCCGCGCCGATCAGCCGCCGACGGGCACGCAGGCGCAGAACCTGCACAGCGTCGGCCGCATCGGCCACCGGCCTGGCAGACGGCGTGGCTGCGGCGGATTTCAAAAAAGACAGCAAACCCATGGCAATGGTGGCGGCAGCAGGTGCCAGGTCCGTGATCGGGTTAGAGGATGAAAACTTCGAGAGAGACAGCGCTCTCAGGAGCCGGCCATTGACGCCAAACGCGGCACGCCCATTTTCAGCACCCCACCGACGGTGTAGAAGGAACCAAAGACCAGAATTCTATCAGCGGGGTCGGCGGCAGCCGCCGCTGCGGCGAGTGCCGCCAGGGGGTCGGCGTGCTGGGCGAGTGTGACGTCCGCCGGCGGTTTGACAGCACTGTCGGCGCGCAAATTCGCGAACTTGGCAGCCAGATCAGCCGCCGTCGCCGCGCGCGAGATGGGCAGGTCGCAAAAATACCAGTGATCGACCAACGGTGCCATCTTCTGGAAGATGGCTGCCAGATCCTTGTCTGCCATCGCGCCGAACACCGCATGGGTGCGCGGAAAAAACCCCATCTGATCGAGGTTCTGCGCCAGCGCCGCCACCGCATGGGGGTTGTGCGCCACGTCAAGCACCAGGGCCGGCTGGCCCGGCACGACCTGGAAACGGCCCGGCAGTTCGACCAGGGCCAGGCCAGTGCGCACCGCCTGCGCGCTGATCGGCAGCCGGTCATAGATCGCCTCGAAAGCGGCCAGTGCGCCGGCGGCATTGAGCAATTGATTGACCCCCCGCAGCGCCGGATAGGCCAGGCCCGAGAAACGCCGGGCGCGGCCCGACCATTGCCATTGCTGACGGTCACCGCTGTAATTGAAGTCGCGGCCCAATTGACGCAGATCGGCACCGATCTCGGCCGCGTAGGCGGCTATCGACGCCGGGGGCATCGGGTCGCTGACCACCACCGGGCGGCCGCTGCGCATGATGTGCGCTTTCTCGCGGCCGATCGATTCGCGGTCAGGGCCCAGGTATTCGGTATGGTCAAGATCGACGCTGGTGATGACGGCGCAATCAGCATCAATGCAATTCACCGCGTCGAGGCGGCCACCCAGACCCACTTCCAAAATCACCAGATCCAGCGGCTCGGCAGCCAGCCTCAGCATGATGGCCAGGGTGGTGAACTCGAAATAGCTGAGCGTCATTTCGCCGCGCGCCGCCTCGATGGCCGCAAAGTGAGGCAGCAATGAAGCCGCCTCCACCGATGCCCCACCGACCCGGCAGCGCTCCTCGAAGTGCACCAGATGCGGCTTGATGTACAGGCCGACCCGGTAGCCCGCCTGCAGGGCAATCGATTCCAGCATCGAGCAGGTCGAGCCCTTGCCATTGGTGCCGGCGACCATGATGACCGGCGGCTCGAACTTCAGGCCCAGCGTATCGCGCAGAGCGATGACACGGTCCAAGGTCATGTCGATGGTTTTGGGGTGGAGCCGCTCGCAGTGGGCGAGCCAGTCGTCAAGTGTCATGGTGTTCCGAAAAGCAAAACGGCCAGACCGATGAGGACTGGCCGCGTGATGGGAAGACGAGATCAGCCGACCGCGTCAGCGCTTTGGCGTTGCAGCATTGCGAGCTGGCGGGCAATCGTTTCACGCAACTGACGGCGATCAACAATCATGTCCACCGCGCCTTTCTCTAACAAAAACTCAGCGCGTTGGAAGCCCGGCGGCAGTTTTTCGCGCACCGTGTTCTCGATCACCCGCGGGCCTGCAAAGCCGATCAAGGCCTTGGGCTCGGCGATCACCACATCGCCGACGAAGGCAAAGCTGGCCGACACCCCGCCCATCGTCGGGTCGGTCAGCACGCTGATGTAGGGCAGCCGTGCCTTGGCCAGGCGGCCCAACGCGGCATTGGTCTTGGCCATCTGCATCAGGCTCAACAGACCTTCCTGCATGCGTGCCCCGCCGGTGGCGGTGAAGCAGATGAAGGGTGTTTTCTGTTCGATGGCCGATTCGACGCCGCGCACAAAGCGCTCGCCGACGACCGAGCCCATCGACCCACCCATGAACTCGAACTCGAAGCAGGCCGCAACGACGGGCACCGTCATCACCGCGCCGCCCATCACGACCAGCGCATCGGTCTCGCCAGTGTTCTCCAGCGCTTCCTTCAGTCGTTCGGTGTACTTCTTGCTGTCCTTGAACTTCAAAGCGTCGACCGGCAACACCTCCTGACCGATCTCGTAGCGGCCTTCGCCGTCAAGAAAGGCATTCAGCCGTGCACGGGCGCCGATGCGGTGGTGATGGCTGCATTTGGGGCAGACATTGACGTTCTGCTCCAGGTCGGTCTTGTAGAGCACCGTCTCGCAGGACGGACATTTGATCCACAAGCCCTCGGGCACCGTGCGGCGCTCGTTGGGGCCGTTTTGCTGCATCTTCGGGGGCAGCAGTTTCTCAAGCCAGCTCATGCGATTCCTTTGTTCTCAAGCGTCCAGCGCGGCGCGAATCTCGCGGATGAAAGCGCCGCCGGTCAGCGCCACATTATCGCGTGGCTGAATCTCCAGCAACTCGACCAGTTTGGAGCCGATGACCACGGCATCCGAATGGTCGGCCACCGCCCGCGCGGTCACCGCGTCGCGAATGCCAAAGCCCACACCCACCGGCACTTTCACATGCTGGCGGATGCGCGGCACCATCTCGGCAACGGCCGCGGTGTTCAAGTGCCCGGCGCCGGTCACGCCCTTCAGCGAGACGTAGTAGACATAGCCGCTGGCGATCTGACCAATGCGCTTCATGCGCGCCTCGGTCGAGGTGGGGGCCAACAGAAAGATCAGGTCCATCTGCTGCGCCTTCAGCAAGGCGGCAAAGCCCTCGCACTCCTCCGGCGGGTAATCGACGACCAGCACGCCGTCGACCCCGGCGGCCTTGGCGTCCACCACAAAGCGCGCCGTGTGGTAGCGCTCGATTGGGTTGGCATAGCCCATCAAGACGACGGGCGTCTTGTCGTCCTTCAGACGGAAGGCCCGCACGAAGTCGAGCACCTGCGGCAGGCCGATGTTCAGTTTCAGCGCCCGCTCGCCCGCCCGCTGGATCACCGGACCGTCGGCCATCGGGTCAGAGAACGGCACGCCCAGTTCGATCACATCGGCCCCGGCCTCGGCCATCGCCAGCATCAGCTCGACGGTGGCATCGGGATAAGGATCACCCGCCGTGACGAAGGGAATCAGCGCCTTGCGACCCTGGGCAGCGAGCTGCTCAAACGTGGCCTGGATGCGGCTCATGGCTTCACCACCACGGAAATCACGCTTTCGCCACCCTTGACCGATTGGCCGCGGCAGGACGGTCGGCAGTAGAAGTCGGCATGGGACAGATCGGCGACGGTGCCGATGTCCTTGTCACCACGACCGGACATATTGATGAGCAGGTGCTGGTCCGGGCGCATCGTCGGGGCCAGCTTCATCGCGTAGGCCACCGCGTGGCTCGATTCCAGCGCAGGAATGATGCCTTCGGTGCGGCACAGATGATGAAACGCATGCAGCGCCTCGGCGTCGGTGATGCCGACGTATTCGGCCCGCCCGATGTCCTTCAGATAAGCATGCTCCGGGCCGACGCCGGGATAGTCCAGGCCGGCCGAGATCGAATGGGTTTCGATGATCTGGCCGTTCGCGTCCTGCAGCAAATAGGTGCGATTGCCATGCAGCACGCCGGGGCTGCCAGCGCTCAAGGTCGCCGCATGCTTGCCGCTGTCCATGCCCAGCCCGGCCGCCTCGACGCCGATCAAGCGGGTGCCATGGTGGTCGATGTAGGGGTAGAAGATGCCAATGGCATTCGAGCCACCACCGACGCAGGCGATCACCGCGTCCGGCTGCCCGCCCATCATCTCGGGCATCTGGGTCAGGCACTCGTCGCCGATCACGCGCTGGAAATCACGCACCATCATCGGGTACGGGTGCGGGCCGGCCACGGTACCGATGATGTAAAAAGTCGATTCGACATTGGTGACCCAATCGCGCATCGCCTCGTTCAGCGCATCCTTCAAGGTCTTGCTGCCCGACTCGACCGGCACCACGCGGGCACCGAGCAGGTTCATCCGGTACACGTTTGGCGATTGGCGCTTCACGTCCTCGCTGCCCATGTAGACGACGCATTCAATGCCGTAGCGGGCGCAGATGGTGGCGGTGGCCACGCCGTGCTGGCCCGCGCCGGTTTCGGCGATCACGCGCTTCTTGCCCATGCGCTTGGCCAGCAAGGCCTGGCCAATCGTGTTGTTGATCTTGTGGGCGCCGGTGTGGTTCAGGTCTTCGCGCTTCAGATAGATCTGCGCGCCGCCGAGTTCACGGCTGATCCGGTCGGCGTGATAGATCGGGCTTGGGCGACCAACGAAATGAGCCAGCTCGCGCTGGTATTCGGCGATGAAGGCCGGGTCTTTGCGGTAGTGCTCGTAAGCGTCTTTCAGCTCGTCAAGGGCGTGGACCAGGGTCTCGGAGACGAAGCTGCCACCGTATGGGCCAAAGTGCCCGGACACATCGGGTTGGGAATAAATTTCCATGGGGAGTTGCTCTTCAGGTTTGCATGTCTGCGGAACGAACTTCATCGCAGAACTGCTGGATCAGGACGGCGTCCTTGATGCCTTTCGACACCTCGACGCCGGAACTCACATCAACGGCCCAGGGCCGCACCTGACGCATGCCGGTCGCCACATTTCCCACATTCAACCCACCAGACAAAACGAGGGGAGAGCTGACGTTTTTTGGAATGAGTGACCAATCGAAGACCTTTCCACCGCCGCCGTAGCCGTCGACATGAGCGTCGAGCAGCAGGGCTTGGGCACCTGAAAATTGAAGCGCGAAGTTTAACAAATCAAAGCCGGGCGTGATTCGCGCCGCACGGATGTACGGCCGCCCTGCCCGCTCGCAGTCCGCCGGTGACTCGTCGCCATGGAACTGCAGCAGCATATTCGGCAGCGCTTTGACCGCCTCGGCCAAATCGGCATCGCTGGCATTGACGAACAGGCCGACCGGCATCACGAAGGGCGGCAGCCGGCGCGCCAACTCAAACGCGCGTGCGGGGCTCACATAACGAGGGCTTTTGGCATAAAACACAAAGCCGATGGCATCGGCACCCGACGCCACAGCGGCATCCACATCGGCCTCGCGGGTGAGGCCGCAAATCTTGATCTTGGTCATGGCAGCCAGTCCATCGCGGCGGTGTGAGTGGGGATGTCGTGCTCGGCATCGTAGACGGGGCCGACGAAGTAGAGGCCGTCAGGGGGAAAGGTCGGTGCGGCCACCTTGCGATCGCGGGCGGCCAGCACCTCGGCCATCCAACTCACCGGACGCGAGCCGTTGCCCACAGCAACCAAGCAGCCCATCAGGTTGCGGATCATGTGGTGCAGGTAGGCGCTGGCATCGAAGTCGAAGCGCCAGTACGAACCATTGGCCCCGCGCCGGCTGATGGTGATGCTGCGCAGGGTCTTGATCGGCGAGTCGGCCTGGCATTCGGACGAGCGGAAGGACGAAAAGTCATGCTCGCCGATCAGCACTGCCGCTGCCGCCCGCATCGCCTCGCCATCCAGTGGGCGAAAGACCCAGCCGCAGGCACCCGCCTCGATAGCCGGCCGGACAACCGATTCAAGCAGCAAGAAAGCGTAGCGCCGGCCGCGTGCGCCAAAGCGGGCGTGGAAGCTGTCGCCGGGGAAGCGGCACCATTGAACGGCGATATCAGGCGGCAAATAGCGGTTGCTGCCGCGCACCCAGGACGAGGCCTCGCGGTGGATCTCGGTATCGAAATGGACGACCTGGTTCAGGCCGTGGACACCGGAGTCCGTGCGGCCGGCGCAGACCGTGCGGATCGGTTGATCGGCAAACTGGGCCAGGCCTTTTTCGAGCGCGTCCTGCACGCTGCGGCCGTCGGCCTGGCTCTGCCAGCCGTGATAGGCCTGTCCGCGATAACTGATGCCGAGTGCGACCCGCATGATTGCCATTTCAGAATGAAAAAAGCGCCCGACCGGAGCCGAGCGCTTTCTGGCTGGGCTGAATGATCAGCGCAGCTCGTTCAACATCGTTTGCGCCTTGTCGCGCAGCGGGCCGGTGGCCTTGGCCATCAGTTCTTGCAGCACTTCGCGCGCGCCTTCGGTGTCGCCGATCTGCCGGAACTCATCGGCCAGTTCGAGCTGACGCATCAGTGGATCGCCCTCGTCATCAGACAATTCCTCGAGCGCGTGAGCCAGTTGATCGGCGGCCGAATCCGCTGCAAACGGAATCGGCTCCGGTGCGCTGCCGGTCGCCTTGGCCGGCAGGGACAGGTCAATGTCAGACAGGTCAAAGTCCAATGCGTTGTCCGAGCCCGGCTGCGTGGGCGTGACCGCCTGTTCCTCGGTCGGCGCATCGAAGTCAAAGGACAAACCGGGCACGGTCTCCTCGGCAGGCGGCGGGCGTGACAGATCAAAGTCCATTTCCAGCGGCGCTTGCTCGATGGTGGCCGGCAGGGCCTGCGTGGCGGCCATCAACGAGGCATGGTTGGGCGCGGGCAAATCCAGATCCAGATCGAGGTCGAAACCACTCATCGGTCCGGTGTCGGGCCCACTGCGCGAGAACGCATCGACAGCCAATTGCTGCGGTGCGTTCGCGTTGACCGTGTGCGGCAAGGTGCTGGCATCCATCGGCTCAGGATGAATGTCGCGGCCTGTTTCGGACCGGGCGGGTGCGCCGCCTGGCTGGTAGAGCGGGTTGTCCGGATCGATCTGGCGGCCCATCTCCTGAGCCTTGCCCCAATCGTCGCCAACACCATGGGTTTCGGCGTAAAGCTGGATGGCCAGTTGTTCAAAGCCCATGGTGTCGCGGCGCTTGGCGTAGACCTCCAGCAGCTTGAGGCGAATCGCCAATCTTTCGGGATTGGCGCGCAGCGCTTCCTTCAAGATTTCTTCGGCCTGCAGGTCGCGGCCGTAAGCCAGATACACATCGGCCTCGGCGACCGGATCGACGTCACCGATGGCATCCAGTTGGCTCAGCGAATAGGTCATTGACGACGCGCCGTTGCCAGCATCGCGCGTATCAACCCGGCTGCCACCGCTGGCGCCGAAGAAGGAGTCAGGCTGCAAACGACTTTCGATGAAGCCGGAATCCGACTTGTTGTCGTCCTTGCGCTTGCGCAGCCGGTAGAAGCCGAACGCGCCCGCCGCCAGCAGCAGCAGCGCGCCGATGGGCAACAAGGGGTTTTCCGTCAGTTGGTCAAGCAGGCCAGGCTCGGCGGCCACAACCGGCTTTGCAGGTGGCAGCGCGGGCACCGAGGCAGCCGGGACTGGCAGAGCCTCAGGCTTGGGCGCAACAACAGCCACGGCAGGCGCCGGTGCGGCGACGGCGGGCGCTGAAGCCACTGGTGTCGGCAAAGGCAAAGGCAAAGGCAAAGGCAAGGGTGCAGGTGCAGGTGCAGGTGCAGGTGCAGCAGTCGCCACGACCGGTGCTGGCTTGGCTGCGCTGGAGAGCTGTTTCAGCGCCTCGACATTGCGTGTCAGTTCGGCCAATCGAGCAGCGGCGTCCTTTTTCTTGGCTTCTTCGGACAGCTTGGCTTCGGCAACCGCACTGGCAGCCTTGCTCAAGGTCAGCTTGTCGGGCGTGGCGGCAGCGGCGGGCTTGCGGTCTTCAACAGCGGCCTGGACGCGGCCCTTGGACTGACGCTCGCTTTCCTCTTGCTTCAAGGTCGGCGCAACACCGGCCAGCCGCTGGCGGTAGGCGCTGAAATCAGCGCTTTGCGCCTGAATGACTTGCCTGGCCTCGCCCGGCGTGACATCGGCCAGCGCATCGCTCGCAGGCACTTGCAACACGCTGCCTGCTTTCAGCAGGTTCATATTGCGGTCGATGAAGGCGTCGGGGTTGCTGCGGTACAGGCCGACCAGCATCTGGTCGAGGGAGATACCGGGGGCTTGCGTCTTGCTGGCAATGCGCGACAGCGTATCGCCCGGCTTGACCGCGTATTGAGAGGCTTGTCGAGGAACCGCAGGCGCAGGTGCTGGTGCGGGGCGCGGGGCAGCCGCCTCGGCACGAGGACGCATCGCAGGCGTGGACGCTGGCCGGGCCGGCAGCGCCGTGGCCACGGCGGGCGGCGCTGCGGGCACGGCTTCAGTGGCGGCAGGGGCCGGGGCCATCAAGACGGGGGCGGCGGCCATCACCGGAGGTGCGGCAGCAGGCTTGGGGGCTGCCGGGGGATCGAACAGCAAGGTGTATTCGCGCACCAAGCGGCCGCTGGACCAGGTCAGTTCAAGAATCACGTCAACGAACGGTTCTTGCACGGCGCGGTCACTGCTGACGCGCAGCAGGGTTCGGCCATCACGGCGTGTCACTTGAACCTGTGTGCCGGTCAACACGCTGTTGTACTCAACACCAGTAGCGCGGTAGGACTCTGGCGGCGCGATACGCACCTTCAGCGACCCGGCTTCTTCGGCGCTGAGGCTGGTGATATCGATCTCGGCCTTGAGCGTTTCGCCCAGGGCAGACTGCACGCTCAAGCGACCGAGCCCCAGGCTGTGGGCATTGGTGCTGATGACAGCCAAAGCGAGCGCGGCAGCAGCGGCTGCTGCCAACTGCGTCAGGGCAAATCGCCCCGTGACGTGGGTTTGATTTTTCAAAGCGTCCCCCAAAGCGACAAGGCGGGCACCGATTGGTGTCCGCCTGCTTTTTTAATGTTTGTTTCAACCTTCGTTGTTCGTGCGTTCACAGCCATCTCCACGCTGCCCTCATGCATCGCTGTGATCGAAAATCACAACAGCGGCAAGCATATACGCTGCAAGGCGTAGAAATCGCTTGAGAAGCCCGTTCAACGCACCCTGGCAACCCCTCGATACCGGCGCCTGTCGCGCACCGGCAACGAGACTCAGGGATATCACTGATTCAAGAGGATGCGCAGCATGCGGCGCAGCGGCTCGGCCGCACCCCACAGCAGTTGGTCGCCAATCGTGAACGCGCCGAGGTATTCAGGGCCCATTGCCAACTTGCGGATGCGGCCAACCGGGATGGTCATCGTGCCGGTCACAGCCACCGGGGTCAGGTGTTGCACCGTCGCCTCGCGGGTGTTGGGCACCACCTGCACCCACTCGTTGTCGGCCGCGATCATCGCTTCGATGTCGGCCAGCGGCACGTCCTTTTTGAGCTTGAAGGTCAGCGCCTGGCTGTGGCAGCGCATCGCCCCGACGCGGACGCAAAAGCCGTCAACCGGGATATCGCCGGTGCCGAGTATCTTGTTCGTCTCGGCCATGCCTTTCCATTCTTCCTTGCTCATCCCATTGCCCAAGTCCTTGTCGATCCAGGGGATCAATGAACCGCCGAGCGGCACGCCAAAGTTGGCCGTCTCGGCGGCGCTCAGCGAGCGCTGCTTGGCGATGACCTTGCGATCGATCTCCAGGATCGCGCTCTTGGGGTCGTCGAGCAGCGACTTCACCTCGGCATTCAAGGTGCCGTACTGCGTGAGCAGCTCGCGCATGTGCTGCGCGCCGCCGCCCGATGCCGCTTGGTAAGTCTGCGTGCTCATCCACTCGACCAGGCCGGCCTTGTAGAGCGCGCCGACGCCCATCAGCATGCAGCTGACCGTGCAGTTGCCGCCGACCCAGTTCCTGCCACCGTTGGCGAGTGCCGCCTTGATGACGGGCATGTTCACCGGGTCGAGGATGATGACGGCATCGTCTTCCATGCGCAGCGTGGACGCGGCGTCGATCCAATGGCCCGTCCAGCCAGCCGCGCGCAGCTTGGGGAAGACTTCAGAGGTGTAGTCGCCGCCCTGGGCGGTGATGATGATGTCGCAGCGCTTGAGTTGGGCGATGTCGAACGCGTTTTGCAACGTCGTCTCATTTTTGGCGAACGAAGGTGCCGCGCCGCCCGCGTTCGAGGTGCTGAAAAACAGCGGCTCGATCAGCTCGAAATCGCCTTCGGCCGCCATGCGGTCCATCAGCACCGAGCCGACCATGCCGCGCCAGCCCACCAGTCCTACCAATGTCGTCGTCATCTCAATTCCTTGTTAGCGCAGCGACCACCGCCGCGCCCATTTCAGCCGTACCTACTTTTCGTGTGCCTTCGCTCCAGATGTCCGGTGTGCGCAGGCCCTGGGTCAACACGGCATCCACCGCGCGCTCGATCCGCGCTGCGGCCTCGGGCTGGTTGAGCGAAAACTTCAACATCATCGCCGCCGACAAAATTGTAGCCAGCGGATTGGCCACGCCCTTGCCCGCGATGTCCGGCGCGCTGCCGTGGCTGGGCTCATAAAGGCCCTTGTTGTTCTTGTCGAGCGAGGCCGAGGGCAGCATGCCGATCGAGCCGGTCAGCATCGCCGCCGCGTCGCTCAGGATGTCGCCGAACATATTGCCGGTGACCATCACATCGAACTTTTTCGGCGCCTTGACCAGCTGCATCGCCGCGTTGTCGACATACATATGGTCAAGCGTCACGTCGGGGTATTCGGCGCTGATCTCGATCATCACGTCCTTCCAGAACTGGAAGGTTTCGAGCACATTGGCCTTGTCCACCGAGGTCACGCGCTTGCCGCGCTTACGGGCCGCCTGAAAAGCGACGTGCGCGATGCGCTCAATCTCGGGGCGCGAGTAGCGCATCGTGTCGAAGGCCTCTTCGCTGCCCGGGAAATGGCCATCGACCGCGATACGGCGGCCACGCGGCTGGCCGAAATAGATGTCGCCGGTCAGCTCGCGAATGATCAGGATATCCAGTCCCGCCACCAGCTCTGGCTTCAGGCTGGAGGCATGGGTCAGCTGCGGATAGCAGATCGCCGGGCGGAAATTGGCGAACAGGCCGAGGTGCTTGCGCAGCCCCAGGATCGCCTGCTCGGGGCGCAGCGGACGTTCCAGCGTGTCGTACTTCCAGTCACCCACCGCGCCGAACAGGATCGCGTCGGCATCCTTGGCGAGTTGCAGGGTCGAGTCGGGCAGCGGGTGCCCCGTGGCCTCGTAGGCAGCGCCGCCGACCGGCGCGGTTTCCATTTCGAAATTCAGGTCGAGGACGTTCAAGACCTTGACCGCCTCGGCGACGATTTCGGTGCCGATGCCGTCACCGGGGAGGATGGCGATTTTCATGGTTTGTGTCTCTTGAATGGGTAGCCTGGACGAAGCGAAGCGCAATCCGGGAATCGTGTCGATTCACTTCCCCGCATTCCGCTGCGCTGCATGGCGGGCTACGGGGTCGGGTCAGCCGGCGAGGCGGTTGTTGAGCCAGGGTTTGGTGGCGAGTCGCTCGGCCTCGAACGCCTTGATCTTGTCGGCATGACGCAGGGTCAGGCCGATGTCGTCGAAGCCGCCCAACAGGCAGAACTTGCGGAAGGCCTGCACCTCGAAGGCCAGTTCGGTGCCGTCCGGCTTGACCACCACCTGGCGCGGCAGGTCGACGATCAATTGGTAACCCGGAAAGGCGGCCACCTCGTCGAACAGCCGGGCGACCTGCGCCTCCGGCAGCACGATCGGCAGCAGGCCGTTCTTGAAGCAGTTGTTGAAGAAGATGTCGGCAAAGCTGGGCGCAATGATGGACCGAAAGCCGTATTGCTCCAGTGCCCAGGGCGCGTGCTCACGGCTGGAGCCGCAGCCGAAATTGCTGCGGGCGATCAGCACCGAGGCACCGGCATAGCGCGGTTGGTTCAGCACGAAATCGGGATTCGGCTTGCGCGTGGCCGGGTCTTGGCCGGGCTCGCCGTGGTCCAGATAACGCCACTCGTCGAACAGATTGGGGCCGAAGCCGCTGCGCTGGATCGACTTCAGGAATTGCTTGGGCATGATCGCGTCGGTGTCGACGTTCTCGCGGTCCATCGGGGCGACGAGGCCTTTGTGAATGGTGAACTTGTCCATGGTTTCTTTCTCAGTCAGTTGGGGACAGAGCTACTCGCGGGTACGCTCGGGCGGTCTGTCCCGCAAGTTATTTTCGAGACACATCAACGAAATGTCCCTGCATGGCAGCCGCAGCGGCCATGGCGGGGCTGACCAAGTGGGTTCGACCACCGGCACCTTGGCGACCTTCGAAATTGCGGTTGCTGGTCGATGCACACCGCTCACCCGGCTCCAACCGGTCGGCATTCATCGCCAAACACATCGAGCAACCTGGCTCGCGCCACTCGAAGCCCGCCGCCTTGAACACCTTGTCGAGCCCTTCAGCTTCATCTTGCGCCTTGACGAGACCTGAGCCCGGCACGACCAGGGCCAGCTTCACGTTGCCGGCGATCTTTCCTCCGACTCGACGGACAACCGCCGCCGCCTCGCGCATGTCCTCGATCCGGCTGTTGGTGCAGGAGCCGATGAAGACCTTGTCGATGCGGATGTCGCTGATCGCCTTGTTCGGTTCCAGGTTCATATATTGCAGCGCGCGTTCAATGGCTCCGCGCTTGACGGCGTCTTTTTCGCGGTCGGGATCAGGCACGCGGTCGTCGATCGACAAGACCATCTCGGGCGAGGTGCCCCAGGTGACTTGCGGGCGGATCTGCGCGGCGTCGAGCTCAACCACCTTGTCGAAATGCGCGCCCGCATCCGATTGCAGGCCGCGCCAGTAGGCCACGGCAATGTCCCATTCCACGCCCGCGGGCGAGAACGGCCGGCCCTTGCAGTAGTTGATCGTCGTGTCGTCCACCGCGATCAAGCCGGCGCGGGCACCCGCCTCGATGGCCATATTGCAAACGGTCATCCGCCCCTCCATGCTCAGCGCGCGGATGGCCGAGCCGCCGAATTCGATGGTGTAGCCATTGCCGCCGGCCGTGCCGATCTTGCCGATGATGGCCAGCACGATGTCCTTGGCGCTGCAGCCCGGGGACAGCTTGCCTTCCACCTTGACGAGCAGGTTCTTCGCCTTTTTGGCCAGCAGGGTCTGCGTGGCCAGCACATGCTCGACCTCGCTGGTGCCGATGCCATGGGCCAGCGCGCCGAACGCACCGTGGGTGGACGTGTGGCTGTCGCCGCAGACGACGGTCATGCCCGGCAAAGTGGCGCCCTGCTCCGGCCCGATCACGTGGACGATGCCCTGGCGCTTGTCATTCATCTTGAACTGCGTGATGCCCAACCGGTCGCAGTTCTTGTCCAGCGTGTCGATCTGCAGTTTGGAAATCGGATCAGCGATGCCCTGGCTGCGGTCGGTGGTGGGCACGTTGTGGTCGCTGACGGCCAAATTGGCGCTCAGCCGCCAGATCTTGCGGCTCGCCAGATCCAGCCCCTCGAACGCCTGCGGGCTGGTCACCTCGTGGACCAGATGGCGGTCGATGTAAAGCACGGTCGTGCCGTCGTCCTCGGTATGGACGACATGCTCGTCCCAGAGCTTGTCGTAAAGCGTTCTTGCGGCAGTGATGGCTGCGGTCATATCAGCTTCCAGTCTTTTGAATCAGTGAATCGACAAAACGTTGAACAACGGTGGGCAGGCGCTCTTGCCTCAACACCCCCAAACAATAGTCGCGCGCTGCCCAGCTTTCATCGAGCTTGAGCAGGCGCACGGCAAACACTCTTGAGAAGCGCTCGGCCGGGCCTTCCGGCAAGACCGCCACGCCCAGACCCGCTTCCACCAACTGCGCAATCGCATCGAAGCCGCGCACGGCCAGCCGGGCATTGAGCGTGCGGCCCCGGGCCAGCGCCTGTTCGCGCATCAGCTCCTGCGCCGACGCGCCGGCATGCAGGCCGATCAAATCGTAGTCCAGCAAGTCGCTGAATGTCACTTGACCGCGCTCGGCCAGGTCATGCCCGGCCGGCACCAGCACGGCCAAGCGTGCCGGGCGGTAAACCCAGTGCTGCAAACGGTTGTCGAGCAGGGGCAGCGTGAACACGCCCACATCGGCGCGGCCATCGGCCACTGCCGCCTGCACCTCCGCGCTGGTCAAATCTTCCAGGCTGATGCGGATCTGCGGATGGGCTTGGCTGAACGCGGCCAGATCGGCGGGCAGGCATTCGGCAATCGAGCCCGAATTGGCGGCGATACGCAAATGGCCCTTGATGCCGCGTGCGAACTCCACCACCTCGCTTTCCAGCGCGTGCAGCGACGCATGCAGCGAGCGGATGTGGCGCACC
>JBBQKT010000043.1:0-14676 GCA_038327205.1 Burkholderiales bacterium
GCTTTGGGCACTTTGCTGACCTCCAGTTAGCACTTACGGTCGAATCTTTATGGCCGGGACTTCCCGTTCGCGGTCAACGCCTACAGCAGCCACATGAATCGGCACGGACTAAACGGACGGTTTTCTAGTCGACGACCTCAACATCTCGACTCGTAACGGAAGTAGCCACCGTCCATTCGGACAGCACTGAAGCAGTCATCCAACGCTACAGGATACCGAGTGATGTGATGCCGGCAGTGTCAGCTCTGGCTAATTCCGATGCGCGCCTGCACAAATGTCCGAAAGTCAGCATTGCTCAGTGCTGCGCAAATTCCAGCCAAAGCAAATCTTCCAGCCGACATCGATCGGCTACTGCGAACGTTGCATACCGCCATCGGCCCCCAGCGCTTGCTGGCTCTTTTCGAGTGCCGACCAATTGCTATTCGGCAAATCTGGCCGACTTGTGGTCATTACGGACTACGGACATTCAACAACACGACTTCGTGGCGTCACCTCCGCTTGAGATCGTTCACATCTCGCTGAGCCCATCCAGTCTCGCTCGGCGCAAGCAACCACGAGACAAGCCCGACCATGAAACTTTGCAACTCAATCGCCGCTGGTGTGATGACGCTGGCAACCTTCAGCACGGCACAAGCCGCGCTGGTCAATATCAACACCGACGACAGTTGGAACCAGTTCGACGTCGCTCGCGACTTGGCAGCCAATGGGGGTATTGGCTGGATCGACATCCTTGACGGCAGCGCGCTGTCATTTCAATTCACCATCGCCAACGGCAAAGTTGGACTCCTGACAGTGGTGGACACCGGCTTTGCCGGTGACCGCTTCGGCATCTCGGTCAACGGCGGCGCGCTGCAGACCACTTCTCAGGCAAGTAACTCCTACCCGGTCGCCATTGGCCAGGCTGACTTCGATCTGGCGCTGGCCAGCCCGAGCTACAGCCGCGGCACTTACTCCCTGGGTGCTGGCAGCTACACGGTGAGCGGCCTGCTGGTCACGAGCGCACTAGACGGCACAGGCGCCGTACTCGACGCGACCTCGGGCGGTCTGAAGGTCGCTGTCTCGGCTGTGCCAATGCCGCCATCCTTGGTTTTGATGGTGGTAGGCCTGCTCGGCCTGACCGCGCAGTGGCGCCGCCGCCAAACCGGCCATTGAACTAGCACCTGACAGGACATCCCACCATGATGAAACTTCACTTTTTTCGCCGCCGTTTTACGCTGACCTGCTTGGCCATGGGTCTGCTGATGGTCGGTCTGACTGCGACTGCCGCGCCTGTAAACGTCAAGATTATTGGCTTCAACGACTACCACGGGAACCTCGAATCTCCGGGCACGTTTGGTGTCAACACACTGATTCCTACCGCCAGCCGCCCGGCGGTCGGTGGGGCGGAATACCTGGCTGCCTACATTGCAAACTTGAAAGCCAGCAACATCAACACCGTAGTGGTCGGTGCGGGTGACTTCGTTGGCGCTTCGCCGTTGATCTCAGCACTTTTTTTCGACGAGCCTGCGGTCGAGACCCTGAACAAGATCGGTGTGGACTTCTCGTCGGTGGGCAATCACGAATTCGACAAGGGCAAAGATGAACTGCGCCGCTTGCAAAACGGTGGCTGCAAACTCAGCGGCGGCGTGCCGGATCCGAACAGCTGCAAGGGCTTCGGCTCGTCAGCACCGGGCACCTTCGATGGTGCTAAGTTCAAGTGGCTCTCGGCCAATGTGGTCGAGACGGCAACCGGCCGTACCTTGCTGCCGCCCTATGGCATCAAGACCTTTGGTGGAGTGCGCGTGGCCTTCATCGGCATGACGCTCAAAGGCACTCCGGGCATCGTCACCCCGACCGGCGTAGCCGGTCTTACCTTCAATGATGAAGCTGCCACCGTCAACGCTTTGGTGCCCAAGCTGCGCGCGCTCGGTGTCGAAGCCATTGTGGTGCTGGTGCACCAGGGCGGTTTTCAGAACAGTCTTACTGGTGTGAGCAATCAGCCCATCACCAGCGATATCAACGGTTGCACCGGCGATTTGAAAAACAGCGACGGCAGTGACTCCGACATCCGTGCGATCGTCAAGCAACTCGACAATGCTGTCGATCTGGTCATCAGTGGCCACACCCATGCTGCCTACAACTGCTCGGCCACCACAAACGATGTGCGTGGCACCAACCTGGCAAACGCCGTGACCACGTCACGGCAGGCTGGCATTCCCAATAAAGTGGGACGCCTGATCCCGGTGACCAGTGCCAGTGCCTTCGGCAGAGTCGTTTCAGAAGTGGACTTGGTACTCGACAGCAGCACTCGCGACGTGACCAGCGTGGTTGCTCGCAATGTCCTTATCGACCGCAGCAGCCCTGCCATCAATACCGCAATTGCCAATAATCCTGGTGTGAAGCAGGTGGTCGATGCCTACCGCGCCGCAGTGTCGCCGCTGTCTAAATCGGTCATCGCCACCATCACGGACGGTCTGAGTAATTCCGCCAATTCAGCGGGTGAAATGCCGGCGGGTGACCTGATCGCCGATGCCCAGCTTTTGGCCACCCAACCGGCGGCCGTTGGTGGTGCACAGATCGCCTTCATGAATGCGGGGGGCGTGCGCAATCCTGGCCTAGTCAAGCCAGTAGATGACCCGAATGCGATACCGCCCTTGGTTTACACCTACCCGTACCAACTGACCTATGGCGACGCGTTCACCACCCAGCCCTTCGGCAACAGCCTGGTGACAATGACCTTGACTGCCCAGCAGATCAAGGACGTGCTGGAGCAACAGTTCAGTGGCTGCAAGGGTCAGACGGCGCAGCGCATCATGCAGATCAGCAATGGTTTCAAGTACAGCTGGAGTGCCAACGGCACTTGCGGCACCCGCATAACTAACGTGACGCTGACGCCGACCGACCTCACCGCAAACCCGGCCGTACCAACTGTGATCGGTGCGCCAGACCTGCTGGTCATCAACGGTGTCGTCCAGAAGCCAGGCAAGACCTACCGTGTCACCGTGAATAATTTCATGGCCACGGGTGGCGACGGTTACAGCACCTTTATCGGTGGCCAAGCCTTGTTGGGCGGTGCTCAGGACATCGATGCTTTGGTGGCATATTTGCAAGCCTTCAAGGCGCCGACAGTAGCCTACAACCCGGCCAACCCAGACCTGTCGAAACCCCGCATCAACCGCACCAATTGAGCAAGGCGCGATCTTTTGCAAGGCACTTGAGCCTGGCTCTCCTGACAACCGCCGGCGCACTTGTCGCTCCACGTGAGGCGACGGCGTCGGATCATGAGCATGCGGCGCCGGCCGAAACCGTGCAGCGGCAGCGCCATTTGGTGACCCAGGGTGAGGAGCGCCTCGCGGCCGGTGATGCAGAAGGTGCGCAACGGGCTTTTGAGGGGGCCGCCGAGATTGTTCATGCGGCAGATGCCGAGCTTGGCCTTGTCCGCAGCTACATGCAGGCCGGCGCTTACCGGCAGGCGCTTTCTTTCGGATCGCACGCAGCGGGCGCACATCGGGAGATGCCAGCCGGTATGGCGCTGTATGCCTGGTTGCTCAGCCTCGGCGGGCAGCAACCCGTGGCCTTGCGGATGCTGGACGAATGGATCGCCCGCATGCCGAACGACAGTGTGCTCCAGCAAGCCCGAGCGCAGCTGTCCACGGACACCCCGCGTGCCCAAGGGTTGCTGCTCGCCTTGCCCTGGCGCATGGCACCGCAGGACGGCACCTCAATGGTTACGCCAGTCGCCGCCACGCGGTCCAGTGGTCTGCTCAGTGCTGACGGCCGGCATGCCTGGGTTCCTACTTCTGCCGTTGAGGGATCTACGCATGTGTGGGTGCGCAACGGCCTGGGTCAAACCAGAGCGGCGCGGATCGTGGAAATGGCGTCTGGCCTGAGCGTCGTGATGCTCGAACTTGCTGAAGCACTGCCAGCACCTGCGCATCAGGCCTGGCGATCGTCCCCACCGTTTGCGGGTGCGCCGAATTATCTGGTGGAGTTTGTTGAATCAAACAGCGCTGACCCTGCTTGGCCGTTATTGCGCCAAGGCTTTTTTGGACGCTTCACTGATCCGCTGCAGCCGCGCGCTTTGGGCATCGATGTGCCATCGGGCCGTCATGGCGGCCCAGTTCTTGATCGCCTTGGCCAGATTGCCGGCATTGCCGTTCAAGCAGCTGACGGCACAGCGAAGATGCTGCCGATTGCCATGCTGGCGCAACGCTGGCCGGAACGCTTCGTAGAACATCGCGCCTCAGCCACGACGGGCCCCGTTGCAATGGATGCCTTGTATGAATCGGCACTGTCATTCGTGGTGCAGGTGATTGTCGAGCGCTGAACTGAGGCAATGATTGCAGCAGCTTTGATTGTTCGAAACGCCAAGGGTTCGCAGGCTAGGCAGGTTTGCAATGGCCCAGAGATCGAGACCGTCTGCCAAAATGATGCATTGCTGCACCGCAACATAGACTACAGTTTGGTTGCGGCGAACATTGACGGACGCCGCGTCAGTGAGCCCAACTCTGGACAGTTGGCGCTCTTATTGGCCCGTTTCGTCATTGATCACATTGGAGTCGGTAAATGGGATCTATCGCAATGTCCGTTTTCTTGGAATCCGAGTTCGGTGAAGACACCGAACTCTCACGTGTTGGCACATCTTTGGAGCTTCCGCTCGTTTTTGACAGTTCCGCACGTGAGTTCCATGCGCTCGCCAAGCAGGGCCGCGTCGAAATCCTACAGGAGCATGTAGTTGAAGTCGGCGGTGAATCCTTGATCGACAAGTTGCGGTTCCGGCGCCTGAAGTAACTCGCTGCCATGTCGCGAGCAGGGATTTCTTACAAGGCCTGGCGTTCTTTCAGGTTGGCTTCAAACACCGATTAAACCTGGGTTGGCTCGCCTGGCTGACGCGATCCACTCTCTTGCGCCGCGCTATGTGAACCGGGTACTGCGGGAGGCCCATTGGCTTGTGGAGCCTTGGGACGACACTGGTCGAACAACAGCGCCTGCCTGTCCGCGTGAACTGCGGCAATCTTCTTGTCGCCGCAAGCGTGGGAAAACGTCCTCCTGATTAGAAAGATCCCTCAGGCTAGGAGACATCGCCAGGTAAGCAAGCCAGTCCAGGCATGCCGAGGTCAGGAACGCTGGAGACAAGCCCATCGTGAACCGTGCCAGCTGCAGGTGAACGGCGCTATCGAGATCGCACAGCGGTATTGGGTGAGGTTTCTGTTTTTGGGTTGGACGCCAGGGTCATTGGTCAATATCCGTTTGTAGCGATGTTGCCGCCTTGCTCGGGCGGGCCGGCGTTTTCCTTTTGCGGCTTGATGAACCCTTGCTGTCGAAGTCACGAAGGCGAGCAAGCCGATCTTGCAGAACTTTCAGCGACAGCGTGGCGGTGTGGACGGCACCGGCGTAGACCGAGCCATCGTTGCCGTCCAGGGTCAGCACGTCGCCCTCATGCAGGGTTGTCTCGCCAAGCCTGAGTGTGCGAGCCGCTTCGTCGAGTTCCATCTCGACGCAACCGACCAAGCAAACCTTGCCGAGTTGCCGCGCGACCACGGCGGCGTGCGAGGTGCGTGCGCCGCGTTGCGTCAGCAAACCGGCTGCCAGTTCAAGTGCGGCGATGTCGCCGGTTTCCGCATCGCGGCGGACCAGAATCACCGCAGCCCCCGCGTCATGGCGAGCCCGGGCCGCCTTTTCATCGAAGGCAAGCTCACCTACCGCCACGCCGTTGCTCGCGCTGGCAGCTTGGGCCAAGGGCATCAGCGGCCGGCCTTCGGCAGAGACGGTGCGCGTGGTCACCAGTGCGTCTGGGTTCAGCTCGCGCGTGCGTTGGCGCGCGACTTCTGGCGAAATAACTTCAGCATCGCAAAGGTCGAGGGTGATGCGCGCCAGTGCCTGCAGCGAGCATTTGCCAGTGCGGGTCTGCAGCAGGAAGAGGCGACCATCCTGGACGGTGAACTCAAAGTCCTGCATGTCACCGAACTCTTGCTCCAACTTGGCAGCAGTGTCGACCAGGGCCAGCCAGACCGCCGGCATCACAGCGGCCAACTCATCGTGGCCATTGGCGCTGCGTCGGCCCGAGACAACGTCCTCGCCTTGGGCGTTGAACAGGAAATCGACCCACAGCGTCGGGTCACCGGTGACCGGGTCGCGGGTGAAGCCGACACCCGAGCCCGAGCGACCGCCCGCGTTGCCGTAGACCATGGTCTGCACGGTCACCGCCGTGCCGATGGCGTCAGAGATCTTGCGTTGGCGACGGTACTCGCAGGCCTTGGCCGACTGCCAGCTGTTGAACACGGCGGCGATGGCTCCGGTCAGTTGGGTGCGCGGTTCCTGCGGAAACGCCTCCCCTGAAGCGCGTTCGTATGCGTCGAGATAGCGCCGGGTCAGCGTGCGCAACTCGGCGAAGTCGAGGTCTCGCTCGTCGCGCGTGCCCAGCAGGGCTGCACTCTCCGTATCGAAGACCGAAACCGGCACGCCAGCCACGACCTCGCCGTAGCTGGCGACCAGCCTCCGATAGGTGTCCCAGACCAGTCGCGGATTCCCGGTCTGGCGCAGGAAGCCCGGCAAGGTGGCCTCGCACAGGCCGATATTGAGCAGCGTTTCCATCATGCCGGGCATCGACACCGGCGCGCCCGAGCGTACCGACAACAGCAAGGGCTGCCGGGCGTCGCCAAAGTGCAGGCCGGTGGCGCGCTCCAGCGCTTCTAGGCCGGGACCCCAGACAGCGGGTGCCGCAGCTGAGGCACGGGCGGCTGCGTCCCGACAGTAGGCCGTGCCGATCGCAAACGCTGGCGGCACGGGCAGGCCCAGTCCCGACATGCGCATCAGGTTGTAGGCCTTGAAGCCCATCGATTGTGCGGACGGCTGGTATTCGGCTGGCGCGGCGCCGAGGGCCCCCAGGCAGCCGATCAGGTAGACCGAGTCGGGCCAGGTCGGCGCGGCCACAACATGGCGCACCTTCATGCGTGAGCCCCGGCCTGATCGAACGCAACATCGCGCAGCGCGTAGCCTGCGACGAGCAGCCGATCCGACGCGAGTTCCAGCGCGATTGCCAGGTCGTTGGCCAGCATCAGGGCCGCAGCGTCCTTGATAGCGGCCAGGATCGCGCGGCGGGCGGTGCGAAGCAACTCATCGCATTCCCGTTCGGACCGCAGCACGTTCCACGATGCGGCCAAAAAGGCGTCGCTGTCGGCTGGGTCGTTGCCGCCACGAAGCCGACGTGCAATGGCCAGCGCCTTGATGTGCTCCTGCGTGGCTGAGAGCACGGCCTGCGCCAGTTTGGAGAGGATCTGATGGACTTCAGCGTTCCAGCCTTGCCGGTGGTCCTCGGCGATAAGGCTCATCAGGAAGGCAGCTTCTTCGAGGGCATCGGCAATGTCATCCGACAGTTCAAGCAGCCGCGCCACCGGTTGCCAGCGATGCTGGCGCTGGGCCTGGTCCCTAGCCCGCATTACGAGATGGTCGGCTTTGCGTTCCCAGACCTTTGCCCGATCAGCCAAGTGGCGCCCGGCCTTGACCGCGCCCTTGTGATCCCCCTTGCCCGACACCACGCCGTGCACCAAACCATCGCTGACCGCTTGTGCCAGCGCGTGGCAGTAGGCGGCATGCTCTTCGATAAGGTCGAATTCGCTGCTGCGCTGGCGCATGCGCCGGGCCAACAGCATGCGGGTTTCGTCGGCCACCAACGCGACTGGCTGACCAGCAAGAAGCGCCTTGCTTGAAAGGCAAAGCACCTCGACCAAGAATGCATGGGCGTCGGCTTGGCCCAGCACAGCGTCAAGTCGGTCACCAATGCGGAATGCACCCCCTCCAGCGGCCTGCATGGCGGCGAAGATGAGCTGCTCGCCACCCGACTTGAGCCAGGCCATATGGCCCCCATCCAGCCGTGCCGCTTCGCGCAGCACCTCGATGGCATCGGCCTTGCCGACGAAGTTCAGCAAGCGTTTGCGCGCACGGTTCCAGTCGATCAGGAAGACGATGCGCGAGCCGATACCCGCCAAGACCTCGTCGAGTGCCGAGGCGCTGGCGCACTCGAAGCGCGCGGTGCCGAACGTGTAGGCCTGACCTTGGTTGAGTGCGGCGTCCAACCTGGACTCGGTGTTGGCCCACTTGGCACCGAACGGGTTCAGCAAATTCTGGAAGAACTCGAAGCGCGGCCGGTGCAGGTCCGAATAGTTCAGCGTGATCGTCTTGCCCTCGACCTGCACCACCAGCACGTGAGCATCGTTGGTGCCAATGTCGTTCTGCAGCAGCAGCCGCTTGCCGTCCCGGGTTGCGGCGGTGTCGAGCCCGGGGTGGTCGAATTTTAAGGGCGCGGTGCGGTTCAGGCCCCGCATGAACGCTTCGACATGCCCGTGGTCCGCCGGCAGCAGTTGCCAGACGTGCGCGCCGGCGACTGTTTTGTCGGACAGGGTGCTGGCGAGCTGGTTGATCTGCTTGTGCAGGTCCATCACGAGCAGGTGCAAGCTGTCACCTTCATCGGGTCTACTGCTGCCGTGCCGACGATTGCTTTCACGTTTGCCACTCGTCAACAAGCGCAGTTGTTCACTGCTCAGCGTTTCGGTGCCGCTGTGCCTGTCGCACAGCGCGCCCAGCCAATCGACCCAATGCTTGACTCGTTCGCGCGGGGCGATCTCCGAAGAGGGCGTCTCGAGCAGGGGGCGCGCCATCACGGCCAGGTCTTCAGCCAGGCACTGCGCCAGCCGATGCAGCTCCGGGATATGCAACGCGCCTTCGACCTGCGACGCTGCGGCTGGCAGGTTGCGCAGCCAGCGACCCTCGATGCCAGCCGCAGCGGTGTCTCGGCCAAGGTCAAGTGCTGCGCTGTCGGGGTGTTCCGCGTGGGCAGCGGCGGCCTGGACGATGGTCAGGTACAGCTTCAGGCGGTCGTTGGCAGCCAGCGCAGCCTTGATCCACGCCGGGAGCAGCAGCGTGCTCTTACCCATGGCGGCAACAGCTTCGGATTTTTGCATTGGGGCCTTGGTGTGATCAGGTTTGCTTATCAGTATGGACAGCGAAAATGACAGTTTTGCGGCATTGGGTCAGCCCGTCGCGATGGCTTGAGCTAGATCAATGTGCGTGTGCATTTCGCGGCTGAATTCAGCGTGAACTCCGCCGGGCTTTCGTTGGCGCACAGACCGGACGGCAGGCCGGTACGGCCGTGCCAGCGGGATATCAGCCTCAAGAGTGCGCCGCGCGGTGCCGATAACCGACTTAGGCGCGTTCATTGCCTGCATAAAAAGGAATTCAGTCACGTGAAGCCGCCCATTACTCCGCCTGCCCTGGCCGCCATGCGCCTGAGCCTCGACCAAGCCCTGAGGCTGCAGACCGTCGGTCAGATTCTGGCCCGCAAAGCCCTGCAGGCGCATTACCAGCCCATCGTGCAACTGAAGGACGGCAGCGTCATGGGTCACGAAAGCTTGATTCGTGGACCCGTCGATTCGCCTCTGCGCATGCCAGACCATTTGTTCGCGGCGGCGCGATGCGAGGACCTCAGCGTCGAACTGGAACGGGCATGTCTGGGTGAAGGCCTGCGAGCTTGGGCAGCACATGGGCAGGACAAACGCCTGTTTCTGAACCTCAGCGCCCAAACCATCTTGACGATGGTCGAACAACTTTCGCTGCCTGGCGTGATGAAGGCATTGGCGACAACGGGCGTGGCGCCCTCAGCGCTGGTCATCGAGATCACAGAGCATGAGCGCGTCACAGACCTGCCACGCTTTATCGCCGCCGCTGGCGAGCTGCGTGCACAGGGCCTGCGCTTCGCGCTGGACGATTTCGGTGATGGGCGGTCAAGTCTTCGGCTGTGGGCGGAACTGCGTCCGGAAATCGTCAAGATCGACAAATACTTCATCCACGATCTGCAGGATCACGCCATCAAGGTGCAGACATTGAAAGGCCTCTCCCGATTCGCAGAAACCTTCGGAACCGTGCTTGTTGCCGAGGGCATCGAGACAGAAGCCGAACTGCAGATCGTCCGCGACCTCGGCATTGAGTTGGGTCAGGGCTACTTTCTGGGACGTCCACAACCTGTACCCGCCATGTCTGTTCTGACCCCTGCTGGCGCAGTGATTGCCAGTTCGGAGATCGCCGTGCTGCCGGAAATGACGCGCTCGGCGGGTGCTGACTTCACGGTCGAACGCTTGGTCGTCAAATTGGCGGCCATCAGCCCGGACATGTTGATCGACGACGTGGCCAAGACATTCGCAGACGATCCGTCATTGCGAACCATCGCGTTGGTGGAAGGCGGTCGGCCCGTTGGCCTGTTGAACCGCCAGGCCTTTGTAGACCGCTATGCGCGACCCTATTTCAAGGAGTTGTACGGCCGCAAGCCCTGCTTGCTTTTTGCCAATACGACGCCCTTGGTCTTGGACAAGCACACGGGGCTCGACGCAATGACGGCTGTGTTGACCTCATCAGATCAACGCTACCTGACTGAAGGCTTTATCGTCACGGAAGGTGGCCGCTATTTGGGTCTGGGCACGGGCGAGCAACTCGTCCGCGTCGTGACCGAAGTTCGGATTGAGGCCGCCAGACACGCCAACCCGCTCACCTTCCTGCCCGGCAACATCCCGATCAGTGAACACATCACCAGGTTGCTGGCCAGCGGCGGCGAATTCGTTGCCTGCTACTGCGATCTGAACGAATTCAAACCTTTTAACGATCACTACGGCTACTGGCGCGGCGATGAAATGATCCGTTTGGTGGCGCGCGTGCTGGTTTCACACTGCGATCCGCGACGAGATTTCGTAGGCCATGTTGGTGGCGACGACTTCGTTGTGCTTTTTCAAAGCGACGACTGGCTCGATCGTTGTGAGCGGATCGTGTCCGTCTTCAACGAAACGGCCTTGACGCTTTTCGATGAGGATGCCCTTGCGCGCGGGGGAATCGACGCCGAAGACCGCCACGGCATCCGCCGATTTTTTCGTTGCACCACCTTGTCCATCGGGGCGGTACCAGTTCGACCCGGCACCTTCAGTCGAGCCGAGCAAGTGGCATCCGCTGCTGCTGCTGCCAAGCACAAGGCCAAGCTTTCAAGCTTGGGGCTCGCCATCGAGTTGGCATAGCGGTTGACCTAGGGGGAAGCGATTTGTTTTGCCTTCGGTCTCCGTGAACGGCCCAGGCAGTCCCGGATGCCCATAGGCTCGCGCAAGTCGTTAGGAAGGAGGACGGCTGCGCGTGTCGAACCACCTGTACTGATTGAGACCGGATATGCAAACGCCGGATCTTGCCAATCATGTCCATGGTGATCACGCCTCATCCCCAGATGCACAAAGATGCAGCAGAGTAGGTTGTTCACCTGGCTCAGTTTTAGGTCGGCACCAACATGACGGGTGCCTAGAAAGTTTTTATAGATCAATGCGTTGCGCGTTCTCGTAAATGATTCGAAATCATGTTGCACGGGTCCGAGCACTTCCACGCGTGCGCCGCCGGCCAGCCGCCTCGTGGATGAGCGTTTAAGAGCGCGGCGGAGGGGTGTTCTGGTAGTAAAAGGGCGCTTGAAAAACCGGACCTCACCGGCCCGTGATGGTTTGGTGATGATTTGTGAAAGTTGTTTGGGCAATCTGGTGGCAATGGCTGTCACACCGTTGGGGAAATTTCCTTTCTCAGCTCTGGACAACGCCATTGATTGAGCCCCCCCCCCGACCTTCAAAAGGACCCCACCATGAAGTCCCTCATGTCACAACTTTCCTCCGCCCTGGCGACAACGCTATGCACTGCCATATCGCTGGTGGCTGTGACAGCCATCACCGCCGTGATTGGCACCACCGATGCCTATGCGCAATCAAACAAAAAAGCCGTCAAGCCGCCCATAACCACTCCAATACAAGCGCCTGTTGTCAGTGTGACCAGGGTTCGCCCCGATGTGGCCGAACTGACCATCCTGCCGTCCATTTCAACCGCTGGGACCAGGCAGGAATACCAAGTGATCAGCGGCCCTAACTTCGAGAGCTCACCATCCAGCATCACGCTCGGTGGAACGATTCTGGTGGGACTTAGAAACGTTTTGGGTCAATACCCCATCGAATTGCAACCTAACTCCGACTACCACGTTCGGGTGCGAAACATCAAAACCTCGATTGATTTTTCCGCTTGGACAACGGTCTTCTTCCGAACACCTGGCCAGTTTGACGTGCGCCCCAACCCGCCCTCCAACCTGCGCATCACCGACCAGACTAGCACCGCAGTGACGCTGAGGTGGGATGATGCCGACACCAATTTGTTGCCGAACATCGTCCAACGATACGAGTTTTTCATCAACGCCGTCAGAACACCCATTCCCCAATGCGGCGGGCCTTATACGTTTTGTACTGACACCGACTACAGAACCGTTACCATCAGCCGGCCACCGGCTGGAACCACGTTGTCCTTTGGCGTCACCAACCGAGACGGCAGTTTGAATCGCTCCGAAATCAGCACGCTCACGGTGAATTAAGCGCCTGTTGCATACCTTTCCGATGCATGACGACGTTATGCGAATTTGGAAAGGATTTGAGGACTTCAACAGCCGAAACTGCCGTCCACGGGAACCCGACGGAAACCAAGACAGCGAGCATCGCCAAGCGGCCGGCGCTGCCGCAATTGGCTGGCGATGGCGGAGCTGGTCCTTGTCGCTGCCCAGTCCTCTACGTATGCTGCCTGACAGGCAAACTAGGTTGACAGCAGCGGGGTCACGTTGATCCAGCGCGTTTGCTCGAAGGCCAGGCTAAACATACACCTTCACTCTGCGGACTGCCGTGAAGCAGTCGACTGTTAGTGACCGCTCATGGCCGTTATGCAAGTCTTGCCATAACGGCCATGAGCAGAGAGTGGCGAGCGGCAACTTTTGGATATGCTAGCGTGGACGTCCAATCCGGCAAACAAGATGCTAGATTTGCTCTTCATGACCAGAATCCTTGCTCACTTGCAAGGCCCCTTCAGCCCGCCTGCAGGGTGCCTTGGCCTAGCTCTGCAGGCCCAGTGCCTGCAACCCGCTGCTTCGCAGGGATCGGGCCGCCCGGCTGAACGAAGCCATCTTGTCTAGGCGTGTCAAACCGCATGAGCTCATCCGATATAAAACTCAGTGTGAGCATCCTGAGTGATGTGCAATTCGGGATAAGTCCAGCCATTGATATATTGGCCGGAGTTAAGGTTCCGGAACAAGCTCGCGACTTTCAGCGAGGGCCAAGGTCTCTGTTTGCGACAGCCGTTGATCAGCGCGACATCATCGTGGCCTGTGGGACTGGTGCTCTGCTTGAGCATCCCAACAAGCAACCCCTCCTGTATGTCGTGTATTGCTCAGCGGACCCGCCTTACCTGGGTAGAGGGCTAGAGCAGGGCCTAGTTAACGCAATGCTGGAAGCAGCCCGTGAGCTGCATGTTTCAGGCGTTTGGCTGTCCGATGACATTGCAACCCTTATGAAGAGCGCCGCCGCACCAGAGACTGAGGCTGAAGAAGACCCGGCAAGTAGGAAGTTACGTTGGTGGAACCGAATCCTGCCGAGTAGGAGTAATTGATAACGTGAGTATCCCAACACGCCCCGAAAAGGTGACGCCCCCCTCGCCAGTATTGACCAGCAGAAACTGCAGAGCCGGCCTTGGACTACGACCTGGAAAAGGTTGACGAAGCGGTGCTGGCCGTCCTTTACTTGACGATCCATGAGCGCGTTCGCGCAAGGCGCGGGGTGGACTGGGACGCGTTTTCCCGGCTGCACGAGAAGGTGTTGATCGATGACCCCGTTGGAAAGCAAAAGTCCGTTCTTTTTACTGAAGCCGATGTTCGCGAAGCAGATCGCTGTTTTCGGGAACTTATCGGAAAGAAATAGCGTCTACGACTGCGGGGACTTGACGCTCACATTGATGGGCGAGACAAACGCCACTGGTGCCCGGGCAGTCGATGGCTTCAGCGGCGCTGAGTGACTGCTGGGGTGCCGTCCAAATGGCGGCGGCTACTTCCGTTCTGGGTCGGTACCGCACTTCCAGCCCACAAGGAAGCGGGCAGAGGTTTGGGGATCACGACGGCATCGGATTCCTACGGCTGCAGTACCTCGTAAAGCTGACACTCGCGATGACTGTGGCCGCCAAGCCCAACGGCTGCTTGATGCCAGTCAGCATGAGTTAGCCGTCCGAAGGCCAACGGCCGGAACCGCTGCAAAGCTGAAGCTGGCTTATGAAACTGCAGCTTGTTGTCGCGCAAAATCAGTACGGCGTCAGTGCCTTGACCAGCTGATTGTTCCGGATGTGAATGGTGGCCGATTTGCCTGCGCGATAGCGCGTGCGATGTTTTATGGGGCGACGACTTCGGCGCGTTGCGGATCTTTCAGGTTGAGGTCAATCACCGGATCTGGCCTTTCGCCTGCTGTGTGGCGCAGGATGGCCGCTATGGCATGGGCTGCTGCCATGCAGCCTATGAAGGCTTCAATCAATCAATCAGTCGAAGCCCTTTGCTCAGACGCCGACGCGCTCGGCTCTCGCGAAATGCGCGCCACGCGGAGCTTGAGTCCCAACATTCCGAAGATGCGGTTCATGGTCTGAACGGTGCCTTCGCTGCGCTCTTGCTCGACATCTTGCATCGTTCGGTAGGCCACCCCAGACAGCTTTGCCATCTCCATCGTGGTCAAGCGCATGGTTTTCTTGAGGTGACGAACCGACTCGGCCAGCGACCACTCCGGGTGTGAAAGCACATCCTCGACGGCCTTCTTGCGCAACTCGAGCTGCTCGGGAATCGAC
>JBBQKT010000044.1:0-14665 GCA_038327205.1 Burkholderiales bacterium
CGACACGGAACATCGACAGCTGGGTGGCGCTGCCCGCGCCACTGACCGCCGCCTTGACGCGGGTGTGGCTGGCGAGCGGGTAGTCGGGCCGGAGGCCGCCAGAACGCCAGCCGCCGACGCCCAGCGGCGTCGGGTCGGCAATGCCCTGCCGGACGGCCCAGTCGATGGCGCCCTGCAGGTCCGCCACCTACTTGTTGCCCCAGTCGGCGTAGATGGCCTTCTGAAAGGCATCGCCGCGGCCGCTGCTGCCCCGGTAATTGACCTGCAGTACCGCATAGCCGCTGGCACTGAGCAGTTCGCGCAAGAGATCATGGCCGCTCAGGCCGTGGCTGTCCTGGCCGTTCGGACCGCCGTGGATCAGCAGCACCGTCGGCAAGGGCTGACGCGCCGTCATCGAAACAGGTGGCAGCGTCAGCAGGCCGTGGACGTCGGTGCCATCGGCGCTCGGCGCACTGAATGTCGTCGTGCGGCCCCAGTCGATGTCAGCCACCCAGGCGTCGTTGTGGTGGGTCAGGCGCCGCAACTGGCCATCGCGCCAGAGCGCCACTTCGGGCGGCTGCCTGTCGCTGGTCGCCAGCAAGGCCACGCTGCCGTCACTGGCCGCCGAGAGTTCGCTGACGGTTTGCCCGGCCTCGGTGAGCTTGTCGACACGGCTGCCTTGCAGCGGCAAGCGCACCAGGATGCTGCTGCGGTCGTCGTCAATCACGCCCAGCAGGCTGCGGCCATCGGCTGACCAGGCCAGGCCTGGCTGGAAGCCGCGCTCCAGCACATCGCCGAGCGGCTGCACCGCCCCTCCGTTGACGCTGACCACGGCGGGCCGGTAGCGCTGGTAGGCCGAGAATCGCACCGGGTCGCCCTGCAGAAAAGCGATCTTGCTGCCGTCCGGGCTCCAGACCGGCACGGCATCCGGCTCGGTCGTAAAGCTGGCCAGCTGGCGTGGCGCAGCACCGGGCATGGCACCAGGCAAAACGTCCATGACGAACAGGCCGGTCTCCTCGCTGCGGTCCGCATCGGCGCCACGCTGGCTCAGAAATGACACGCGCTTGCCGTCGGGCGACCAGGCCGGCGCCGTCTCGCTGTAAGGGCCGCTGGTCAGTGCTTGGGTGCTGGCGCTGGCGATGTCGAACAGCACCAGGTGCTTGTTCTGCGGGCCCAGATAGCCATCGCGGTCCTGCTTGAAGTGGAAGCGGTCGATCACGATCGGCGGGCGGGTCTTGCGGGTCCAGCCGGCCATCGTCTCGGGCTCGTCACGCGGATCGGCATCGGCCACCACCAGCAGCAGCCGTTTGCCGTCGGGCGACCAGACATGGTCGAGCACCTCGCCCTTGAGGTGGGTCAGCTGCTCGGCCTCGCCGCCGCTGCGGTTGAGCCGCCAGACCTGGGGTAATTTACGCGCCGCCTCGTCCTCGCCGCGCCCAGCCACAAAGCTCAGCCACTGGCCCTGTGGGCTCCAGCGCAACTGCCCACCGATGTCGCCGCTGAAGCTCAGGCGCAACGCCGCTGCGTCCCCGCGCGCGCTGCTGATCCAGAGATCGTTGAGCAGCTTGTCCTTGCTGTTGTCGGTCACCTTGACCGTGTAGGCCACCCACTGCCCGTCGGGCGAGAGTCGCGGTGCTTGAACCTCGCGCAACTGGTCCGTATCCGCCAGGCTCAGCACTCGCGGCGCGGCGGCAGCCGGACCGGTCAAAAAGGCAGTCGTGCAGATGAGGGGGAGGAGGATTGACTTGAAAAAGGCCAGCGGCATGGGTGAGGAGCAGTCGCACAGCATCAGCGCTGCGGCAGCGATGCTAAGGCGAAATTGGCACCAGCGCCGATTGACGCAAACGCCCTCTTCAAGACCGCCTCAGAGGCTTGCCACCTGCGTGTCAGCAGGCGCATGGCGGCCAGTGATGACCACGCGGGGGAGCTTTTCGATGCGCTGGGCCACCGCCTCGACATCGGCCGGGCGCACGGCCTTGCCGATGACCACGACGCGTTCCAGCTTCACGATGTCCTGCGGGGCTTGGCGTTGCACGGTGTCGGCTGGTTCGGCCAGGGCGAGGGCCAGCACGGCCGAGGCAGCGACAGCGCCGAGCGCGGTGAGGAAGGTGTTGAGCTGAGCGTTCATGGTGGGACTCCGTTCACTCCGTGAGGGAGGAGTCAGAACACTCCTCGGGTTGCAGTGCCTGCAGTGTCAGAAATCCGACCTCTGCAAGCCACGGCGAAGCGACGAATTGCCGGGTGCGGCCCGTCAAACGCAGGGGCGTGCGACGGGCTGGCTAGCGATAGCGCGCCAACAGCGCCAGCAGGCTGCCGTCGGCGGTCAGCGCGGCGAGCGCGTGGTCGAGTTCGGCCAGGTGCAGGGTCGAGCGCCGTGACAGCGCGCATTGCGTCTGGCTGCTGCTCAGCACCAGATAGGGATGAACCGGCACATCGAGCAGGCCCTGACGGCGCTGGTAGTCCAAAAACTGCTGGTTGAAGGTGGCGTGCTGCACGCGGCCCAGGTTGAGCTTGCGCAAATTGGCACCGGCGTTTGGCGCGTCGGAGCGCACAAAGCGATCGCCCAGCGCGCCCGCAAGATCGAGGTAGACAAAGCCATTGATCGTGCCGATCGGCAGCCCGGCCAGATCGGTCACGGCCAAGGGTCGGGGCACGCTTTGCAGGCTCACCAGCAGCTCCACCTGCGGCAACGCCGGGCGGCTCCAGTCAAAAGGGCCGGGCAGCCAGGCAGGCTGGCTGCCGCACAGAACATCGCCCTCGCCCTGCGCCAGCGCGCTGGCCAGGCGTTTGCGTGGCAGAGCCTTGAACCGCACCGTGCGGCCCAGGCGCTCGGCCAGCAGATCACCGAGATCCCGGTGAATGCCGCCAACCACCGTGTCACCCTGCCTCATCGACCAGGGCATTTCGGTGCTGGCATCCACCAGCACGACGAGCTCGGCCGCCAACGTCCATCCGGACAGCGCGAGGCCCAACACGAAGCAGGACAGACGTGGCAGGTACATGGTGGCTAGCGCCTCAGGCCTCGGCCAGCGCCGGCACCCGTCGGCCACTGAAACCGGGCAGGTCGTCTTCGCGCAGGCCCAGGTAGATCGGCGCCCCGGCGCGGCGGTGGATGTTGATCTTGGCGTTGTAAACGCGGTGCGACAGGCCGTGCTTGTCGTCGATCTCGAACTCGCTGATGCCGAAGTCGCCGCTGCCGTCGCCATGACCCGTCAGGTAGCAGGCGATGGCATCGATCTCGGCCCCGGCCAGCGGCAGGCCGTCGAGCGCCCGCAGCGGCTGGCGCGCACGCTCGACAAAGCCGCTGCTGTCAATTTGCTCCAGCGCGCCGCTGCTGTGCTCGGCGCGCATCAAGGTGTTGAACTTGCCCACCAGAATCTGCCCCGGCAAGGCGCGGTCGATCATGCGGGCCAGGGTGATGGTCACCTGCCCGACCAGGTAGCTGAACGAGGTCGGGTTCAGCCCCTCGCTTTGATAGAACTCATAGTGCGAGCCGACATGGAAGGCGGCCCGCAAGCGTGGCACCGACGCCGGCAGCCGCGCCCGTTCGCGCGCCAGGGCGTTGTCGGCCAGGATGAATTGCAGCAGCTGGTACAGCTCCACATTCGCCTCGATGCCGCGCATGCGGTTCCAGATGTAGAAGCCGTCGCCGGTGGTGGTGCGGGCAAAGTTGATATTGATTTCGCGGTTCAGCAGCAGGGCATAGGCGGCGTTGACCGAGCAGGACAGGCTGTTCAGCTGCACCACCTGCTGCAGCGGCGTGAGCAGCGAAAAGCCCACCGCGTCAAGCAAGATCACCGCCCGGTCGTCCACCAGCCGGATGCCATAGCGGGTGATCAGCGCGCCCACCAGGCCGAGGCCCAGACCGATCTCGGGATCGAAAGGCAGCGCCAGTGTCAGTGGCGTCAGACCCAGCTCGGCGGCGATCTGCTCAAAACGGTCGGTGGGCAGCGCATCCTGGCCAGCCAGCAGGCTGTTCAGCAGCGCCGTGCGGCGCAGGACTTCGGCATCACCGCCGGCTTCACTGCCATGGGCAAATTCGGTCAGCAGCGGATGTGGTCCGACCAGCAGGCGCAGCCCCAACGGCGCGCAAGCCCAGCCGAACACCAGCTGCTCGCCCAAATTCCACAGGCCGTAAAGCTGCTGATCGAGGGCCACGATGCGGCTGCGCCACTGCGCGTCGCTGACGCCTTGCGGCGCCGGGTACGCCATGAAGCCATCGAGCCAGGATCGGCGTTGGCGAATCTCGTCGGTCAAAGGGGCTCCCACTGTGCTGATCTGCATTGTGAGGCAGCACGCCGAGCCCAAGCGACACGCGAGGGCGGGGCCCCGTCGGATGCATCTTGGGCTCGGCGCGCTGAATGCGATTCGAGCGGGTGGGCGACACAGGATTTATCAGCATTGTTCGCTCAGCTTCAAAGGGCACGGGCCGTGAACCTGACGGCGACCGGGGCTGTCGTGGCGGTCGCTGCCAGCAATTGCGGTGCTTGCTGCTGCTGCTGGGCTTTGCCAACGACCACCACACGCGGCAACACTTCGATCTTGGCAACCTGCACAGCCGCCGGGGTGGCCTTGCCGACGATGACGACGCGGGGCAGCTTGACGACTTCCTGAGGGGCAGCGTGAACCGTGCCTACAGCCAGCAACAGGGCGGCGACGGTGGCTTGGATCAGGGTGATTTGCTGGCTCATGATGAACTCCGTGGGGTGAAGGTTTGGGTGGATCGGAACGGCTGAATTGCTGCTTCGATGAACTCAGTTTCGGCGCTCAGCCTGGCCGATCCCAGCCACTTGCGACAGACCGCCAGGGCGGCGGACTGGACTGCAAGTAGCGGCGATCAGGGGTTATCGCTGCAACGCCGGCCTGCGCTTTCGCTGTGCTTTCGCTGCGCTCACCGCGCCCGCCATGTCATGCCGGGGCCTTTTGCCGCTGTGGTCCACTGATTGAAGGCGCCAACAGGCTTTACATCAAGTTCGCCCCGCTCAGACCGACAACACAAAAGTCGGCTTGTTCCTTGCAATGCCCCGCCTGACCCTGAGATCGAACCTTTCGGAGACTTTTGATGACCGCCTGCCCAATGCCCCGCAACGAAGCCGAACGCCTGGCAGCGGTACATGCTTACAAGATTTTGGATACGGCGCCCGAGGTCGAGTTCGATGTGACAACGCGGGTCGCGGCCTCGCTGTTCAATGCGCCCATCGCCCTGGTCGCCCTGATGGACCGCGACCGGCTGTGGTTCAAATCGCGTCACGGCCTCGATGTGGCCGAACTCGACCGCGAGATCGCGTTCTGCGCGCACGCCATCCTCCAGCCCGACGAGTTGCTGGTCATCAACGACCTGAAGCAGGACACGCGCTTCGCCGACAACCCCCTGGTCCACGGCGGCCCGGGCATCCGCTTCTATGCCGGTGCGCCGCTGCGCGATCCCAACGGCCTGGCCCTGGGCACCCTGGCCATCCTGTCGACCGAGCCGCGCGAATTCAGCAACCACGACCGTGCGCTGCTGCGCGACCTCTCGGTGTCGGTGATGACGGCCATCGAGTCGCGCCACCGCGCCATGACGCTCAGGCAGATGGCCACCACCGATTCGCTGACCGGCCTGGCCAACCGCATCCAGTTCCAGTCAGCGATGGCGTTGGAACTGCGCCAGGCCCAGCAGGCCGGGCAGTCGATTGCCGCGCTTTATATGGATCTCGACGGCTTCAAGGGCGTCAACGACAGCCTGGGCCATGGCGCCGGTGACGCGGTGCTGCGTGAAGTGGCGCAGCGCCTGAGCGCGCAAATGCGCCATGGTGAGACCCTGGCACGGTTGGGTGGCGATGAGTTCGCGGTCGTCATGCGCGGCGGTGCCGATCTGAATGCCGCGCAGGCGCTGGCCGAACGCATCGTCATGGCCCTGCGCCAGCCCGTCACCCTGCGGGGCGGCGAACAGGTGCCCATCGGCGTGTCGATCGGCATCGCGGTGCAGGACGCGAGCGGGGCTGACATCGCCAGCCTGATCGAGCAGGCTGACCACGCGCTGTACAAGGCCAAGACTCAGGTCGTCCAACGTTGGGCCATGTTTGACGACCCGGCCCAGCCGGTGCTCGTGGTGCCACAGTCCAGTTTTGCGGCGCTGACCGATGCCGAAACCGCAAGCACCACGTCGCGCTGCGACGCTTGCGGCGAGGGGGTGACTCAGCCCTTCCCCTTCACGATGGCCTTCCAGCCCATCGTCAGCGCATCGCGTCGCGTGGTTTTCGCCTATGAGGCCCTGGTGCGCGGCCTGGGTGGCGAGTCCGCAGCGAGCGTGCTGGCGCATGTGACCCGTCGCAACCGCTATGCCTTCGACCAGAGCTGCCGCCGCACCGCCATCGACCTCGCAGCACGGTTGGGCATCGTCGAGCGGGGCGTCTGCCTGTCGATCAACTTCATCCCGGGCGCGATGTACGAGCCCGAGAACTGCGTCCGCGCGACCCTGGCCGCCGCGCGCCGCGCACAGCTGCCTGCGGACCGGCTGATCTTCGAGGTCACCGAAGGCGAGGAGGTGTTGGAGCCGGCCCATCTGGCCAAGATCTTCGACGTCTACCGCCGGCACGGCTTCAGGCCAGCCATCGACGATTTCGGCGCCGGCTATGCCGGCCTGAACCTGCTCGCCGAATTCCAACCCAACATCATCAAGCTCGACCGCAAGCTGATCCAGGACATCGATGCCAGCCGGCCCAAGCAGGCCATCGTGCGCGGCGTGCTCAGCGTCTGCAAGGACCTGGCCATCATGCCCATCGCCGAGGGTGTGGAGACCGAAGCCGAGTACCGCAGCCTGCGGGCACTGGGCATTGATCTGTTCCAGGGCTACCTGTTCGCCCGGCCGGGCTTCGAGTGCCTGCCCGAACCGACGTTTCCGGACGCCTGACATTCGACCGGGCTGCGGCCTCTGGGTGCGATAGATGCGTTCGGTGCGCTGGGCATGACTGAAGCACGGAACGGCGGGCACGGAGCGGCGGGCACGGGGCGGCGGGCACGGGCCTATTTGACTCAGGCCGATCCGTCGCTGAACTGAGGCCGAGCGATTCGCCGGTTGACGGCGTCGCCTCACAGCCAGCGCTTGCGCCGACGGTACGACTTCATCTCGCGAAAGCTCTTGCGCCCTTCGGTTGAAAGGCCGAGGTAGAACTCCTTCACGTCCGCGTTCTCGGCCAGGTCGCGGGCCGAGCCGTCCATCATGATGCGGCCGCTTTCCAGGATGTAGCCGTAGTCGGCGTACTTCAGCGCCACATTGGTGTTCTGCTCGGCCAGCAGGATGCTCACGCCTTCCTTCTGGTTCAGGTCGCGGATGATCTCGAAGATCTCGGCCACGATCTGCGGCGCCAGGCCCATCGACGGCTCGTCGAGCAGCAGCATCGAGGGCTTGGCCATCATCGCGCGGCCGATGGCGGTCATCTGCTGTTCACCGCCCGAGGTGTAGCCCGCCAGGCTGGTGCGACGCACCTTCAAGCGCGGGAAGTAGGCGTAGACCCGTTCAAGCGCGTCCTGCACTTCGGCGCGTGAAATCCGCCGTGTGTAGGCGCCGGTCAGCAAGTTGTCTTCGATACTCAGGTGGCCGAAGCAGTGTCGGCCTTCCATCACCTGAACCATGCCCTTGGCCACCATGTCGCCGGGCGACAACTGATCGGTGCGTTGACCGCGGAACTCGATTGAGCCCTTGGTGATGTCGCCGCGTTCGGACGCGAGCAGGGTGGAGATTGACTTCAGCGTGGTGCTTTTGCCAGCGCCGTTGCCGCCGAGCAGCGCCACGATCTTGCCTTGCGGCACCTCGAGTGAGACGCCGCGAAGCACCAGGATCACATGGTCGTAAATCACCTCGATGCTTTTGACGGCCAAGATGGGCGGCGCGGTGCTGGAAGCGGCGGCGAGGCTCGGGTGTTCGGCCAATGCATTCATGGGCTTTGCTCGGAAAGGGTGGGACGGACACACAACGATACGGGGCGGGGCAGGCCGCAGCCCGCCCCGCAGGATCAAGCTGACAAGGCGATCAGCAGGTGCGCGGTGTGATCTTCTGCTCGGCGGCGTACTTGGCCGCCGACTCCTCGACCATCTCGCGGATCAACTTGCGGTCTGACGAGACCCACTCCGGCGTCACGGTGTTCCACTTGGCGCCGTCCCACTGGATGATCTTCACGACGCCTGCGCCCTCATGGTCAGAACAGGACAACTTGAACGGCGGCAGCATGCCCTCGATGCCCAAGGTTTTCAGACGTGCCGGCGTCAGGTCCTTGGCCTCAAAGCCGGCGCGCATTTCGTCGCCGTTGAGCGGCTGGCCGACCTTCTTGGCGATGCGCTGACCGTTGCGAACAGCCTCAACCCAGAAGATGCCAGCCGTCACGCCGCGATTCCAGTAAATGTTGCCAATCCGCTTGGGGTCGGACAAATTGCCCTTGCCTGCGCCGTAGACGACCTTCTCGATGTCTTGCACCAGCGGAAAGTTCTTGCCACTGGGCACGTTGGCCGCCGCGAAATAGCCTTTGGCAGCGTCGCCGGCCGGCAGCACGTCCTCTTCCGAGCCGGCCCACCACACGCCGACCATCTTCTCGCGCGGAAAGTTGGTGCGCGCCGCGCTGGTGATGGCGGTGGAGTTCATGCCGGCGCCGAAGCCCCACAGCGTGATCCAGTCCGGCCGCTCTTGACGCACACGCAGCCACTGCGCCTGCTGCTCGATGCCGGGTGCGGCAATCGGGATCTCGATCAGCTCAAAGCCCCACTCCTTGGCCAGGCGACGCATCACCGGCAGGGGCTCGCGGCCGAACGCCGAATCAAGGTAAAGGTGGGCGATCTTCTTGCCCTTCATTTTCGCAACGCCGCCTTCCTTGCTGGCGATCCAGTTCAGCTTGGCGGATATCTGCGACCAGTAGCTGGTCATCGTCGAGAACACCCACGGAAAGACCCGGCCGTCGGCCGCGTCGGAGCGGCCATAGCCGTATTGCGTCAGCACGACCTTGTCGTCGTCGACGCGGTTGAGCACGCCGTAGGCAATGGGTGTGGCGAGTGGCTCGAAGATGTGCATCTGCTGGTCGCCCTTCTTGAGCAGGCGCTGGTAGCACTCGACACCGCGGGCGGCGTTGTACTCGGTCTCGCACTCGGCCCAGGTCATCTGCACGCCGTTGACGCCCCCCTCTTTCATATTGACGTACTGGAGGTAGTCGATGATGCCGCCGAAAAACCCCGACCCCCCGGCAGCGAACGCGCCGACGCGGTAACTCGGGATGCCGAAATACTGCTCCTTGGCCGGTGCCTGTGCTTGCGCCACCGAAGGCGCCAGCGCCGGCACCAGCACGACCCCGGCCACCACGGCGGCGGCCGTCACACCGCGCAGCGCGCGGCCAAATCCAATCTCGAACATGATGGAAGTCTCCAGTTGTAGTGGTTGAGTGAGCTGAGACAAAGAAATCTGTGGAACCGCGCTCAATGCGGGAACGGCCACAGCCGTAATCTTTCCTTGATCAACTGCCACATCCGAGCCAGCCCGTGCGGCTCCACGATGAGGAAGACGATGATCAGCGCGCCGAAGACGATGAGCTCCACCGCCGACGTCACGCTGGCATCCACCGCCGAGCCGAAGACGGCATGCAGGACCACGCTCAGAAAGATCGGCAGCAACAGGATGAAGCCGGCCCCGAGGAAAGAGCCCAGGATGGTGCCGACCCCGCCGATGATGATCATGAAGAGGATGCGGAACGACAGGTCGATGGTGAAGGCCGAAGGCTCCACCGTGCCCAGATAGGCAAAGGCGAACAGCGCACCGCCGACGCCGCAGTAGAAGGAACTGATGGCAAAGGCCTGCAGCTTGGTGCGCATCAGCGGCAGCCCCATCACTTCAGCCGCCACGTCCATATCGCGCACCGCCATCCAGGCCCGCCCGGTGGCGCCACGCGCCATGTTCTTGGCCAGCAGCGCCAGCACCGCCACGATCCCCAGCACGATCAAATACTTCCGCTGCGCCGAGTCGAAGACATAGCCCAGGATGACGATGGGCTGGGCGGTGATCACGCCCGAGGGGTCGTTGTTCTTGAACCAGCCGAACTTGTCCAAGGCCCAGACGATGAAGAACTGCGCCGCCAAGGTCGCCACCGCCAGGTACAACCCGCGGATGCGCAGACTCGGCAGGCCGAAGGCCATGCCCACGGCGGCGGCGCACAGACCCGACAAGCCCACCGCCACCAGGAACGGCATGCCGTCGACCCGCAACATGAAGTTGTAGCAGGCGAACGCCCCGACGGCCATGAAGCCGGCCGAACCCAGCGAAAGCTGGCCCGCATAGCCGGTCAGGATGTTCTGCCCCAAGGCCACCAGCGAAAAGATCAGCCAGGGGATCAGCAGCGCCCGGAGCCAGTAGTCGGAGGCGATGGCGGGCACCACGACCACCGCCACCGCCAGCAGCGCCACGATGGCGAAACGGTCCTGCCGAAGCGGGAAAATCTGGCTGTCCTGCCCATAGCTGGTGCTGAACTGGCCGGCTTCTCTGTAGAACATGGTGGGAGGTCTCGGGTGGGACGGGCTCAAACGCGCCGGATGATTTTTTCGCCAAACAGGCCTTCGGGCCGGATCAGCAGGAACATGATGGCCAGCACGTAGGGGAACCAGCTCTCGATGCCGCCGCCGACCTTGGGCCCGATATAGACCTCGGCCAGCTTCTCGGCCGCCCCGACGATGAGGCCGGCAACGATGACGCCGGGCACCGAGGTGAAGCCGCCGATGATCAGCACCGGCAGCGCCTTCAAGGCCACAAAGACCAGCGCAAACTGCACACCGCTGCGGGCGCCCCACAACATGCCGGCCACCAGGGCCACGATGCCGGCGATCGCCCACACCAGCGCCCAGATGCGCTTGAGCGGGATGCCGATCGACAGCGCGGCCGCGTGATCGTCGGCCACGGCGCGCAGCGCTCGGCCAACCTTGGTGCGCGAGAACACCAGCGCCAGCGTCGCCACCAGCAGGCCCGCCACCACGGCGGCAAAAATATCGATCTGGCTGATGAACAGGCCCGCGTTGTCGGCCAGCCAGGGCAGCGGCTGGTCCTTGATGCCGAGATCGAGCCGGCGCACCTCGACACCCCAGACCAGCTGCGCCACGCCCTCGATGACGAAGGTCAGGCCGATGGTGGCCATCAGCAGAGTGATCTCATGCTGGTTGACCAGCGGGCGGAGCACGAAGCGCTCGATGCCCAGGCCGAGCAGGGCCATCAAAGCGATGGTCATCGGCAGTGCCAGCCAGAACGGGGCGCCGAGTTCCATGAAGCCGACGAAGGACAGCGCCGCGAAAAACACCATCGCACCCTGCGCGAAGTTGAAGACGCCCGAGGCCTTGTAGATGAGCACAAAGCCCAGTGCCACCAAGGCATACATCACGCCGGAGAGCAGACCGCCCACCAGCACTTCCATGAAGAATTGAAAGCCACTCATGCCGAGCCCCGCTTCAGTGCGCCACGCCGAGATAGGCGTCGATCACGTTCTGGTCGGCGCGCACCACGTCGGGCGTGCCGTCGCCGATCTTCTTGCCGTAGTCAAGCACCACGACCCGGTCGGAGATGTCCATCACCACGCCCATGTCATGCTCGATCAGCACGATCGTGGTGCCGTAGTGATCGTTGACGTCGAGGATGAAGCGGCACATGTCCTGCTTCTCCTCGATGTTCATGCCGGCCATCGGCTCGTCGAGCAGCAGGATCTGCGGCTCGGCGGCGAGTGCCCGCCCCAGCTCGACGCGCTTTTGCAGGCCGTAAGGCAGGCGCCCAACGGGCGTCTTGCGGATGTGCTCGATCTCAAGGAACTCGATGATCTCTTCAACCGCCTCGCGGTTCTCGGTCTCCTCGCGCAGCGCCCGCGGCAGGCGCATCGCCACTTCCAGAAAGTTGGCATGCATGCGCAGGTTGCGCCCGGCCATGATGTTGTCGAGCACGCTCATGCCCTTGAAGAGGGCAATGTTCTGGAAGGTGCGCGAAATGCCCAGGTGGGCGGCCCGGCGCGGCGTGATGCCACGCAGCACCTCGCCCCGAAAACGCAAGCTGCCTTCCTGCGGCCGGTAGACGCCGTTGATGACATTGAGCATGCTGCTCTTGCCGGCACCGTTGGGGCCGATGATGGCGCGCACCTCGTGCTCACGGACATCGAAAGAGATCTTGGTCAGCGCCTTGACGCCGCCGAACGAGAGCGAAATGTCCTGCACCTCGATGATCGAAGCGCCGATCGGGAAGGCCCGCGCATGGGCATGGAGTTGGAGTGTCATGTCGGTCCGGCCCTCAGGCCACCTTCTTGAGCTGCACCGGCGCGAAGGTCTTCGCGTCGCAAATCGGCAGGTCGGCCGAGATGTTGCCGACCCGGCCGTCCTCGTAGCGGATCTGCGCATCGATGCGCACGCTCTTGCGCCCGTCGTACAGGGCATCCACCAGCGTCTGGTAGCGCTCACCGATGAAGCCGCGCCGCACCTTGCGCGTGCGGGTCAGTTCGCCGTCGTCGGCGTCGAGCTCCTTGTGCAGGATCAGGAAGCGGTGGATCTGCGACGGCGCCAAGGTCGGGTCCTGGGCCAGGTCGGCATTGACCTGCGCCACGCAGTCGGCGATCAGGCGGCGAACCTCGTCGCGCCCGGCCAGGTCGGCATAGCCGGTGTAGGCGATGTTGCGCCGGTCGGCCCAGTTGCCGACCGCCGCGAGGTCGATGTTGACGAACATGCAGGTGCGGTCGCGCCCATCGCCAAAGGCCACCGCCTCCTTGACGAAGGGGAAGAACTTGAGCTTGTTTTCAAGGTACTTGGGGGCAAACAGGGTGCCGTCGGTCAGCGTGCCAACATCCTTGACCCGGTCGATGATGCGAAGGTGGCCGTCTTCGCCCACATAGCCCGCATCGCCGGTGTAGAACCAGCCCTCAACGTCCTTGGCGGCGCGGGTCGCTTCCGGATTGAGGTGGTATTCCGAGAACAGGCCGGGCGAGCGGATCAGCAACTCGCGCTGCGCGGTGAACTTCAACTCCACGCCCTTGACGGCCGGGCCCACCGTGTCGGGCTTGACCTGACCGTTGGGCTGCACGCAGACGAAGACGCTGGTCTCGGTCGATCCGTAGAGCTGCTTGAGGTTGATGCCGATCGAGCGAAAGAACATCAGCAGATCGGCGCCAATCGCTTCGCCCGCCGTGTAGGCCACCCGCAGGCGGCTCATGCCCAGCACATCGCGCAGGGGGCCGTAGATCAGCAGGTCACCCAGCCAATAGGCCAGCCGGTCGCCCATCGCCACCGGCTCGTTGGCCAGCACCTGGGCGCCGACCCGGCGGGCCAGGACCATCGCCTGCGCGTACAGCCAGCGCTTGGGACGGCTGGCGTCCTCCATCCGGATCGTGACGTCGGTCAGCAGCGACTCAAGCACGCGCGGCGGGGCGAAGAAGTAGGTCGGCCCGATCTCGCGCATATCGGCGAGCATGGTCTCGGACGACTCTGGGCAGCAGATGCAGTAGCCCACCACCATCGGCTGCGCGTAGCTGAACATGTTCTGACCGATCCAGGCCGGCGGCAGATAGGCCACCGCCACGTCGTGATCGGTCAGGCTTTCCATCTCGGCGGCGGCGCGCGCCCGGTCGATCAGCGCTGCATGGGTCAGCACCACGCCCTTGGCCCGGCCTGTCGTGCCCGAGGTGAAGAACATCGCCGCCGCGTCGCTGGCACGGCCGCTCTCGGCTTCGGCCCGAACGGCGTCGCGGCGGGTTGCCAGCAGCGCATCACCCTGCTTGCGGAATTCGGCAAAGCTGACCAGCTGCGGCTGCGCATAGTGGCGCATGCCCCGATCCTCGTCGTAGACGATCCGTTGGATACGGGGGCACTGAGGCAGTATCTCGAGCAGCTTGTCGACCTGTTCCTGGTTCTCGGCGAACACATGGGTCACATCGGCGGCTTGCAGCGGCTGCGCCAGTTCGTCGGCCGTCGCATCTTGATACAGCGGCACTGCCACGCCGCCCAGCCACTGTGCGGCACACATCGCGGCATACAGACGCGGCCGGTTGTCGCCCAGCAGGGCGAGGTGCCCACCACGCTGAAAGCCGTCGGCCTGCAGCGCAGCCGCCAGGGCAGCGACCTTGTCGGCGAGTTGCTGCCAGGTCAAGGTCTGCCAAATACCCCGGCTCTTCTCGCGGATGGCCGGCCTTGCGCCCCTGTTTTTCGCATGCTCAAGCAGCAACTTTGGAAAAGTGTCGGAGGAGTACGTTTGAAGGGACATGGAGGCTTGGTTCAGGACACGACGGGCATGGTCACGAGGGTTTGTGCGCACCGCTTGACGGTGTGCACAGCCACTAATATCTGAAGACCAGCGCACTCTATGGAGCGCATCTGGCTGCCTTTGTCCTGATCAAGACAATTAAGGGTTTCCGATTGCAATCGCCGACTAGCGCTGCGCTCGACTTCGTCATGGCCTCCGCGTGGGCCCTCGTCCTGAACGAGACCGCACGGTTGCGCGTGCGTGCCGAGACCCGGATCCGGCTCGTGCCACGGGGTGCCATGGTCTGTCACTCCGGCGCGCAGGTGGAGTACTGGAAGGGCGTCATCGACGGGATGATCAAGATGAGCGTGGTCTCGCCCGATGGGCGGACCTCGACCCTGACCGGGCTCACCGCTGGCGCCTGGTTTGGCGAAGGGCCGGTACTGCGCTCGGCGACCTGGGACTTCGACGGCGTGG
>JBBQKT010000045.1:0-14652 GCA_038327205.1 Burkholderiales bacterium
GTGGCCGGCACCCAACGCCCGCAGCCCCGCCCGACTCGATCACAGCGTCCGTTGACTCAGCCAAGCCTCAAACTCTCCCGCCGACATCGGCCGTGCAAACAAGTACCCCTGTCCGTCATCGCAGCCGGCGGCGATCAGGAGGTCGCGCTGCCCGGCGGTTTCCACGCCCTCGGCCACCACCTTCATGCCCAACTCATGGGCCATCGTGATGATGGCCTTGCACAGGGCCAGGTCCTTGGCGCCGGGCCGCAGATGGCGGACAAAGCTCTGGTCGATTTTGATGGTGTCGATCGCGTACTGCTGCAAATACGTCAGCGATGAGTAGCCGGTGCCGAAATCGTCCAGTGAGATCGGAATGCCGGCTGCGCGCAAGGCGTGCAGCTTGCGACCTGTTTCCTGGTCAGCTTCGAGCAGCAGGCCTTCGGTGATCTCGATGGCGATCGCATCGCCGGGCAGTTGCATCTCTTGCAACTGCACGGTCCAGTCACAGGGTGGACCGCCTGCGTTGGGACTGCGGAACTGCACTGGTGATTTGTTGATGCTGATTTGAAAGTTCGCATCGATGCGCTGCCGCCAGTCCTGCACCTGCCGCGCTGCTTGCTGAAACACCCAGTCGCCGATCTCCAGAATCAGGCCGCTGGTTTCGGCCAGCGGGATGAAGTCGGCCGGGCTGACCGGGCCGCGCGTCGGATGCTGCCAGCGCAGCAGGGCCTCAGCCTTGCAGACCCTGCCGCTGCGCAGCTCGACGATGGGTTGGAAGACCAGGCTCAGCGCCTGACCGGCCAGCGCCTCGCGCAGATCGGCCGTCAGCCGTGCGCGCTGTTGGGCGGCCTCCTGCAGCGCGGGCGTGAAGTGGCTGAACCGGTTGCGGCCCGCGCCCTTGGCGACGAACAGGGCTTGGTCGGCATGCTTGAGCAGGGCCTCGATCTGGTCGCCGTCAACTGGGCTCAGGCTGATGCCGATGCTGGCCGAGATGAAGACCTTTTCCTGCTGCAGACTGAAGGCTTCGGCCAGGGTGCCCAGGATCTGCTGCGCCACCCGCTCGGCCTCGGCGCGGCTGCTGCGCGCATCCAGGGCCGTCAGCACCACCGTGAACTCATCGCCACCCATGCGGGCCACCGTGTCCTGGGGGCCCAGGCTGCGCTGGATGCGCTGGGCCACCTGCACCAGCAGATCGTCGCCCACACCGTGGCCCAGCGTGTCGTTGATCTCCTTGAAATGGTCAAGGTCGATGAACAGCACGGCCAGGTGCGTGCCGCCGCGCTCGGCGGCGGGGAGTGCATGAACCAATCGTTCGCGCAGCAGTCGGCGGTTCGGCAAGCCGGTCAGCGCGTCATAGCGGGCTTGCGCCCAGATCAGCGCCTCGCTGGTCTTGCGCTGGGTGATATCGGTGTGGGTGCCCACCATGCGCAGCGGTGCGCCGCTGGCGTCGCGGCTGATGACCATGCCGCGGCTCAAGATCCATTTCCAACTGCCGTCCTTGCACTGCACCCGGTGTTCATTGCTGTACAGCGGGGCCCGGCCGGAGAAGTGGGCCTCGCGGTCCAACTTCATCTGCGGCAGATCGTCCGGGTGCGTGCGTGCGTCGAACTCTTCCGAAGTGGGCAGGATTTCGTCGGCGCTGTAACCGTACATCTGCAAATAGCGCGGCGAGTACAGCTCGACGCCGGTCTGCACCTGCCAGTCCCAGACACCGTCGCCATTGCTCTCCAGCGCCAGCTTCCACAAATCGTCGGCCTCGAGCAACTGAGATTGGGCTTGCTTGCGGCGGGTGATGTCGGTGAGCGTGAGCATCCACAGCGGCGCGTGATCCGGGGCGGTGGTGGCCAGGCGCTGGACTTCCACCACCTGCCATCGCAGGCCCTCATCGCCCGCCTGGGTACGCAGGTCGAGAAAGAAGGGCTTGCCGTCAGCCTGTGCGGCCGTCCAGGCCTGGAGAAAGGCGGGTTGGTCGTCGGCGTGCACCAGGCTCAGCCAGCCGCGCGCTTGCAACTCGGCCAGGCTGAGCCGCGCATAGTGCAGCAGCCTCGCGTTGGCAAATACTGTTTCCAGCGCCGGGCTCAGCACGGCGAGCTGCTGGGGCAGGGCGTCAAGCAGGTCAGCGGCGGGGGGCAGTGTCGTCCTCATGAGCGTAAGTATCCACGGCCTGCACAATGCCCAGATGCCGAATCCAACTCATCACGATTTGCGGGAACTCAGCCGCCGTTTCGCCCAGCTTGGGCGTGTTGATGCCATCTATTTGCGGCCCGAGCGCCATGCGCCGGTGCTGCGTGTCGATCAGGCCGAGGCACTGGTGCGGCGCGGTCTGGCGGGTGACCGCACGGCGCAGCGCGAATCCAGTGTGGACGGCGGCGGCAAGCGCCAGATCAGCCTGATCCAAGCGGAGCACTTGCCGGTGGTGGCCAGTTTGCTGGGGCTGTCGGTGCTTGACCCTGCGCTGCTGCGCCGCAACCTGGTGGTGTCGGGCCTGAACCTGATCGCCGCGCGTGGGCTGTTCCGTGACCAGCCGCTGCGGCTGCAGTTGGGCGACGCGGTGGTGCTGGAGCTGACCGGCCCCTGTGAGCCCTGTTCGCGGATGGAACTGGCGCTGGGCGCCGGCGGCTACAACGCCATGCGGGGCCATGGCGGCATGACGGCGCGGGTGCTGCAAGGCGGTTGGCTGCGGGCGGGCGACCCTGTTGTGTGCACTGTGGCTGCGACGGATGTCTGAGCATCGGAGAGAATGCGCGGCCGACGCGCTTGTCCGGCACTCCTTTTAGCCATGAGATCCGAATGAACAAAACCGAACTGATTGAGCACCTCGCCACCAAACACGCACTGACCAAGGCCGAAGCCGGCCGCATCCTCGAAACCCTGATTGACGCGGTGGTTACCACGGTCAAAAAGGGCGGCGCCGTAGCCATTCCTGGCTTTGGGTCGTTTAAGCAACATGCCCGCGCTGCACGCACCGGCGTGAACCCCAGCACCGGCGACAAGATCAAGATCGCTGCCGCCAAGCTGCCCAAGTTCACGCCAGGCTCGGCCTTCAAGGCGGCCGTTGACCCGAAGGCCGCCGCCCGCAAGGCTGCCAAGGCGGCTGCTGCACCTGCCAAGGTCGCCGCTGCCAAGCCGGCTGCCAAGGCTGCTGCCAAAGCACCGGCCAAGGCCAAGAAGTAATCTGAAGACCCGCTGAAACGCTGCCTCGCAGCGAACGGCCGGCGCCTGCAAGGGCGACCGGCCGCTTTTTCGTGTGGCGCGGTTCGCACCATGGCGTGAGGGCTTGAGCGGAGGCGACGAGTAACGCACTGCCCCTATAGTTTGTGCATGAAGACCAGCGCCGCCACCACCTTTCCCCGCCTGCTCGCTGATGTGGGTGGCACCCATGCACGGTTCGCCAGTCAGTTCGAGCCGCAGGGCCCGCTGCTGTCCTGCCGCAGCTATGACTGCGCCGATTTCGAAACGCTGTGGGACGCGATCAGCCACCACCTCTGGCGCGAGGGCCTGGCCCCGCCACGCAGCAGCGCCATCGGCATCGCCACCGCCATCACCGGCGACCATGTGCGCATGACCAACCATCACTGGGCGTTTTCGATCCGCGCGCTCAAGGGCGCTTTGGGTTTGCAGCGGCTGTTGGTGCTGAATGATTTTTCCGCGCTGGCCCTGGCCTTGCCGGACATGGCCCCCGAGGCTTGCCGTCAGGTGGGCGGCGGTGTGGCCGTGATGGGCGCACCCATTGCGCTGATCGGCCCCTGCACCGGCTTGGGCGTGTCGGGCCTGATTCCGTCGGGCAAGGGTGGCGGCTACGTGCCAATCAGCGGTGAGGGCGGCCACAGCAGCCTGGCGTCGTTGGAGCCCGAAGAAGCGGCGGTGCTGTCCCTGCTGCAGCGCCAGTTCGGCCATGTGTCGGCTGAAATCGCGCTCTCAGGCCCCGGCTTGGTGAACCTTTACCGTGCGCTGGGCGAGGTGCGGGGCCAGCCGGTTGCCGAGCTCCAGTCCCGCGCCATCAGCCACGCTGGCCTGGCCGGGCGCGACCTGCTGGCGGTCGCCACCCTGAATCTGTTCTGCAGCCTGCTGGGCCAGGTGTCCGGCAACCTCGCCCTGACCCTGGGTGCGCGCCGGGGCGTCTATCTGGCCGGCGGCCTCGTGCCGGCCCTGGGCGATGATTTTTTTGACCGCTCGCCATTCCGCGCCGCCTTTGAAGCCAAGGGCCGTTTGCGCAGCTATATGCAGGCCATCCCGACCTTTGTGCTGCGCGCCAGCGATGACGCGGCCCTGCGCGGCGCCTGCCGGGCGCTGGACGTCGGGATGAAGCATTAAAGCCGGTTGAAGTGTTCCACCGTCGGCGGCCCCGCGAAGAAGGGCCCGACGATCGCACGCCAGGAGGGGAACAGCTCGCCGCCCCGGAAATGCACCGTGTGGTCTTCCAGGGTTTCCCACTCGATCATCAGCAGATAGCGCTCCGGGCTTTCGATACCGTGCTCGACGCGGGCGCTGATGAAGCCTTTGGCTTTGGACGCCACCGTCGCAATACCCAATTGGATCGCGGTTTCAAAAGCGGCTTGCTGGCCGGGCTGGATGCGGATGTCGGCGAGTTCGAGGATCATGGAAGGCGGGCCTGGAAAATTAACGTGACGGACATCCTAGACTAGCGGCTTTGTTGGCAAGGAGTAGTCACGGTGGATGCAGTGCAAATCGAGCATGGCCCCAATGGCGTGGCCCGCATCACGATGAACCGGCCCGAGCGCTTCAATGCCTTCGATGAGGCCATGATCGCCGAGCTGACGGCCGCGTTTGAAGCCGCTGCGGGCGACCCGGCCGTGCGTGTGCTGCTGCTGGCCGGGGCGGGCGACAAAGCCTTCAGCGCCGGTGCCGATGTGCAGTGGATGCGCCGCGCGGCCGAGGCCTCGCAGGAATGGAATGTGGCCGATGCGCGGCGCTTTGCCGGCATGCTTGCCGCGCTGGCCGCCTGCCCCAAGCCGACGGTGGCGCGGGTGCACGGTCTGGCGCTCGGTGGGGGCGTGGGCCTGATCTGCGCCTGCGACATCGCCATTGCCGCCCCCACCGCGCAGTTCGCGGTCAGCGAGGCCCGGCTGGGCCTGCTGCCAGCGGTGATTGCGCCCTACCTGGTCAACGCGGTGGGCCTGCGCCAGGCACGGCGGCTAGGGCTGACGGCGGGGCGCATCGGCGCGGCGGAAGCCTTGCAGATCGGGCTGGTGCAACAGGTGGCGGACGATCTTGACGGCGCCGTCGAGCGTTGCATCACCGAGCTGCTGGCCAGTGGGCCGCAGGCGCAGGCCGAACTGAAGGCCCTGTTCGCCCACCTTGAAGTGGGCCCGATCACGGCGCAAGTGCGTGAGCTGGGTGCCGAGACCATTGCCCGCGTGCGGCGGGGTGATGAAGCACGTGAAGGCTTTGCGGCGTTTCTGGCCAAGCGGTCGGCCGCCTGGATTCCGAAGGAAAACAACAATGAATGACGAGACGACAGCAACAACAACATGGCGCGTGGCGGCCGAGCCGGGTGCGCTGATCGGCGTGGTCGGCGCGGGCATCATGGGCGCGGGCATTGCACAGGTGGCGGCGCAGGCCGGCCACGAGGTGCTGTTGCTCGATGCCCGCGAGGGCGCAGCCGAGGCGGCGATTGCGCAGATCACCAAGGCCCTGACCGGCCTGGTGGCCAAAGGCCGGATTCAGCCCGGCACCTGCGAGGCGGTGCTCGCGCGCATCCAGCCGGCGAGCGAGCTGGCCGAGCTGGCCGGGGCGGCGCTGGTGATCGAGGTCATTGTTGAAAAGCTCGAACCCAAGCAGACCCTGCTGCGGCAGCTGGACCGGCTGCTGGCGCCGGACGCCATCATCGCCACCAATACCTCGTCGATCAGCGTCACCGCGCTGGCGAATGGGATGAAGAACCCGGCGCGCCTGGTCGGCATGCATTTCTTCAACCCGGTGCCGCTGATGAAATTGGTCGAGGTGGTGAGCGGCGCGGAGACAGCGGCCGATGTGGCACAGACGATTGAAGCGCTGGCGCGCCGCTGGGGCAAGACGCCGGTGCATGCAGCGTCCACGCCCGGTTTCATCGTCAACCGCATTGCCCGGCCCTATTACGCCGAGAGCCTTGCGCTGCTGCAGGAGCAGGCGGCCGAGCCGCTATTGATCGACCAGGCGCTGCGCGGCGCGGGCTTTCGGATGGGGCCTTGCGAGCTGATGGATTTGATCGGCCACGACACCAATTTCCTGGTCACCCAATCGGTGTTCGAGGCGAACTTCGGCGACAAGCGCTACACGCCCAGCCTGGTGCAAAAGGCGCTGGTCGATGGCGGCCGGCTGGGCCGCAAGGCCGGGCGCGGGTTTTATGCCGGCACAGCGGCCGTGGCCGAGCCGGTCGGCCCGCCCCAGGGCGAGTTGCCGGCGCTCAGCGTGGCCGGCCGCGGCGCGTTGGTTGAGCAGCTGGCGGGCTGGCTGACACAGCGCGGTCTGCCCTTCACCCGCGCCGCCTCGGCCGACTGGAACGGCTTGGCGGTGGGCAACACCCATGTGCACTTGAGCGATGGCCTGAGCGCAGCACAAATCGCTTCTGAGCGCCACCACGCCGAATTGGCCGTGATGGACTGGCCGCTCGCGCCCGAGCGTGCGGCCGCCGCCAACGCGGGCCTGGCCCTGGCTTTTGCCCCGCGTGTCAGCGCCACGGGGCGTGCGCAGGTGGCCGATGTGTGGCGCGCCTTGGGCTGGCAGCCTCTGGTGATGCGCGATGTGCCGGGTCTGGCGGTGGCGCGCACGGCGGCCATGTTGATCAACGAGGCGGCCGATGCCGTCTGGCAGGGCGTGTGCGACGAAGCCGCGGCCGATCTGGCGATGACCTTGGGCGTCAACTACCCCGCCGGGCCATTTGCATGGCTGAACCTGGTGGGCGCCGAGGCCGTGGTCGTGCTGCTCGACGGGTTGTTTGCGGCCTATCGCAGCGAGCGCTACCGGGTCAGCCCGCTGCTGCAACAGCGGCGCTGGAGTTAAGCAGATCTACAACAGCATGCGCAAGTGGGCTTGGGCTTGCTGCAAAGCTGGCAAACACTGAGTGACCATCTCACCCATGCTCATTCGCGAGGCGTGGACGCAGACGTTCAGCGCGGCCACCACGTCGCCCCGGTAGTTCTTCAGGGGCACAGCCACCGTTCGCAAGCCGGACTCGACCTCTTGGTCGATGCAGGCATAACCCAGGCTGCGGGCGCGAGAGATCTCAAGCCGCAGTCGTTCAGGGTCGGTGATGGTGTGCTGGGTCCGCGAGGCCAGGCTTTGCTGACTGAGCCAGTTGTCAACTGCGGCCGGTGCCATGCCGGCCAGCAGCACCCGGCCGTTGCCCGAGCAAAACGCCGGCACCCGTGTGCCCGGCTGCATCGGCAGTGAGGTCACGCGGTTGGTGGTGGTGGCAGCAATGCAGATCACATCGCTGCCGTCCAGAATGCCGGCGGCGCTCGATTCCTTCAGGCCGAAGGCGAGCTTTTGCAGCTCCTGCTCGACGATGCGGGGCAGCCGGGCCGAATGCAGATAGCTTTGGCCCAGGCGCAGCACGCGCGGTGTCAGCGAGAACATCTTGCGGTCTTGCGTGACAAAGCCCAGATGCGTCAGGGTCAGCAAATAGCGACGGGCGGCGGCACGCGTCAGGCCGGTCAGGTTCGCCACCTCGCTGATGGTCAGCCGGGGGCGCTCTTGGTCAAAGGCCTCGATCACGGCCAGGCCTTTCTCAAGCCCGGCGACGAGGTCGCGCTTGAGCGGACCGTCGGGGGCCTCGGTCAGGGATGCCGATACCAAGGCGGTGTCGTCAAACGTGTGAACATCAGATGGGTGAAGATCAGACATGTCGAACCGGGATTAAATTTTCGGCGGCAAGGGTGGGATGGCAACTATTGCCGACAAACTGGGCGGTAGCCAAAAGTTATTGGATCCAGTATCCCACGCGCCGTCGAATCTTTAATTTTTCAAAGCGTGTTCGGTGCAAAGGGCTACACGCGTTCAACGATCAGCGCAATCCCTTGCCCTACACCGATGCACATCGTGCACAGCGCATAGCGTCCGCCGCTGCGATGCAACTGGTTGATGGCCGTGGTCACCAGGCGTGCGCCGCTGGCCCCCAGCGGGTGGCCCAGGGCGATAGCACCACCGTTCGGATTGACGCGGGCATCGTCGTCCGCCAGCCCCAACTGGCGCAGCACCGCCAGGCCCTGGGCGGCGAAAGCTTCGTTCAGCTCGATCACATCCATTTGCGCCAAGCTCAGTCCGGTTTGCGCCAGCACCCGCAAGGTGGCCGGTGCCGGGCCGATGCCCATGATGCGGGGCGCAACGCCGGCACTGGCCATGCCCACCACCCGGGCACGCGGGGTCAGGCCATGGCGGGCAGCGGCGGCCTCGCTGGCCAGCAACAGGGCGCAGGCGCCGTCGTTCACGCCCGAGGCATTGCCGGCGGTGATCGTGCCGCCCGGGCGAACAATGGGCTTCAGCGCGGCCAGTGCATCAGCGCTGGTGGCGCGCGGGTGTTCGTCACGACTTACCCGCAGCGGCTCGCCCTTTTTCTGCGCGATGCTGACCGGCACGATCTCGGCATCGAACACCCCGGCTGCCTGCGCCGCCACTGCCCGCTGCTGGCTGCGCAGGGCAAAAGCGTCCTGGTCGGCGCGGTTGATGTTGAAGTCGGTCGCCACGTTTTCAGCGGTTTCGGGCATGGCGTCGACGCCGTACTGCGCCTTCATCAGCGGGTTGATGAAGCGCCAGCCGATGGTGGTGTCGTAGAGCGCCGTGCTGCGCGAAAACGCGCTTTCGGCCTTTGGCATCACAAACGGCGCGCGGCTCATGCTTTCAACACCGCCGGCCAGCATCAGCTGCGCCTCGCCGGCCCGGATGGCGCGGGCTGCCGTGCCCACCGCATCCAACCCCGAACCGCACAGACGGTTGAGTGTGGCCCCCGGCACATCGAGCGGCAAGCCGGCCAGCAGGGCGGCCATGCGCGCCACATTGCGGTTGTCCTCGCCGGCCTGGTTGGCACAGCCCAGCAACACGTCGTCCACCACCGCCCAGTCAACTAGCGGGTGGCGCGCCATCAGCGCGCGCAACGGGATGGCGGCCAGGTCGTCGGCGCGTACGCTGGCGAGTGCGCCGCCATAGCGGCCAAAAGGCGTGCGAATAGCGTCACAGATGAAGGCGTGGCTCATGATCTTGTCCTGGGAAGCTGTGGAAAATGCATTATTTTGGTGCTTTACTCAACCATTGCCCGGAATCTCCTGGGCAAGCCTCAAGTTTTGCATTGGGTTGGCCGAAGTTTGACCCGAGGGCGCCTCATCGATCAGGCGTAGAAATCCAATGAAGGAAAAATCGACCGATCCGCTGATTGACGTCAGCCAACTGAAGTTGGGTATGTTCATCCACCTGGACTTGGGCTGGATGTCACACCCCTTTCCACTCAGCAGCTTCAAGCTCATCACCGAGGATCAACTGCTAATTTTGCGCCGCCTGGGACTGAGCCAGGTGCGATGGAGCCCGGGCAAGAGCGATTTGCAGGCCGACGCAACGCCGATCGATGCCAAGCCATCGGCGGCTGCGTCCAGTGCCGCAGGCGTCGAAAAATCGGCCGAGGAACTGGCCCGCGAAGCGCATCGCAAGGCCCTGGCTGCCCAGCGGGCGGCGCTGCTGCTGTGCGAGCGGCAATATGGCGAAGCAGCCCTGGCCTTCAAAGAGGTGATGGAACTGGTGCCGCGCGACCCGTGCAATGCCAAAGACCAGTCGCTGGCTCTGACCGGCGCCTTGCTCGACAAGATGCTGATCGAGGGCGAATTGAACATCCGCCTGCTCAACGAGGGCGCGGGCGACCGCAGCACCGCGCATGCGCTCAATGTCTCCATCATCTCGCTGCTGCTGGCCCGAGCCTTCGGCATGAGTCGCGATGACATGATGGACTTGGGGGTCGGCGCGCTGCTGCACGACATCGGCAAGACCGAGGTCTTGTCCCGTTTGCGCAACCGCGACGATTCATTCACCCCCGCCGAAACCGCCGCTTATCAGTTGCATGTGGCCAAGGGCGTGGCCCTGGCCCAAGGCATGGGCCTGGCGCCTGCGCCGCTGCTGATCATTGCTCAGCACCACGAAAACGCCGATGGCAGCGGTTTTCCGCTGCGCCTCAATATGGACCGGATGAGCGCCGGGGCCCGCATCGTCGCGCTGGTGAACCGCTTTGACGGCCTGTGCAACCCGCTGCTGGCGTCCAAGGCGATGACGCCGCATGAGGCGCTGTCGCTGATGTTCGCGCAGGGCCGCAACCGCTTTGATGCCACCATGCTGAACGGCTTCATCCGCATGATGGGCGTCTATCCGCCGGGCTCGACCGTGCAGCTGACCGACGACCGTTTCGCGCTGGTGGTGGCTGTCAATTCCTCGCGGCCGTTGAAGCCGAGGGTGATGGTGCATGAGCCCAAAATTCCGCGCGACGAGGCGCTGGTCGTCAACCTGGAATCTCAGCCCGATTTGGGGATTCGCCGCAGTCTGAAGCCTCAGCAACTGCCGCGTGCTGCACTCGATTACCTCAGCCCCAGGGCGCGGGTGGCGTACTTTTTTGAGCCTGTCATTCAGACCGGCGCGGGTGAGCTGGCTGCATGAGCGTGGTCAGCCTGTGGCCCGCATCGTCCGCCCCGGACGATGCGCCGACGCTGGCGCGTTCGGCCACACCTGCCCTTTCTGCCCTGCTTGACGGCCTGTTGGAGGCGGTATGGCTGCTCGATGGTCACAGCCGCTGCATCGTCGCCGTCAACCGGGCGGCCACCCAGTTACTGGGCCGGGATGCCGACAGCTTGCTGGGCCAGTCGATCGAAACCTTTGCCAGCACGCCGGAAGATGCGCTGTTCTGGCTCGAGGCCGCGCATGACCCAGCCGCCACCCTGCATTCCGACACGGTGATGCCCCATGCCGACGGCCGCTTGCTGTGGCTGACACGGCGGATCAGCCTGATTTCGGCCGGCCAGCCGGGTGCCAACTACTGGTTGATCGCCATGCGTGACCAAACCAGCCAGCGCCAGAGCGAGGAAGACCGCGAGTCTCTGGTGGCCGAGCTGAAGGCCACGCTCGAATCCACCGCCGACGGCATCCTGGTGGCTGACCTGGGCGGCCGCATGCGCAGCTTCAACCGCCGCTTTGCCGTGTTGTGGGGTGTGCCCGATGACCTGCTGCACGCCCACCCCGACGACCAAGCCTTGCAGCAGTGGATGCGGCAGAGCGTGATCGACAGTGCGCCCTACGCACTGCGCCTGGCCGCGATCCAGGACGCCCCGCTGTCGGAAAGCAAGGACATCGTGCGTCTCAAGGGGGGCGGCGTACTGGAACGCGTGTCGCTGCCTCAGTTCAGCCGCGGCGCGGCGGTTGGCCGGGTGTTTTCTTTCCGTGACTTGAGCGATGTGCTGGCCGCCAAGCAGCGGATCGAAGAGCTGGCGCAATGCGACATGCTCACCGGCCTGCCGAACCGCCGGGCGCTGGCCGAGCGGGTTGAGCATGCGCAGGCTGTGGCTCGGCGGGAGGGGGCGGCGTTTGCCTTGCTCACGGTCGATCTCGACCGCTTCAAGCAGATCAACGACACCCTGGGCCACAGCTATGGTGACCGGGTGCTGAAAGACGTGGCCGAGCGGCTCAAGGCTTGCCTGCGCGCGGTGGACACGGTGGCGCGCCTGGGCGGCGACGAATTCGCCCTGCTGATTCACCAGGCCGATGCGCGGGGCGCCGAACACGCCGCCCGCCGCGTCCAAGAGGCGATGTCCCGCCCCTTCAGCTTTGACACCTTGAGCTTCACCGTGACCTGCAGCACCGGCATCGCCTTGTTTCCTGGCGATGGTGGCACGGCCGACGAACTGATGGCCAGCGCCGAGCGGGCCATGCACTGGGTGAAAGAAAGCGGGCGCAGCGCCTTCCGCTTTCATCAGCCGCGCAAGGACGTCGATCTGCTGTCGCGGATGCGGCTCGACCATGCGATGCGCCAGGCACTTGTGGAGGGCCAGTTCCGTCTGCACTATCAACCGCAGATCGCCCTGGCCAGCGGTCAGGTGATCGGGGCCGAGGCCTTGCTGCGCTGGCGCGACCCGCTGCGCGGTGAGATTTCGCCCGGCGAGTTCATCCCGGTCGCCGAAGAAAGTGGCTTCGTCGTGCCGATTGGCGAATGGGTGCTTCAGCAGGCGGTGGAGCAGGCCGCACGGTGGCTGCGCCAGGGCTGGCGCATGCCGGTGGCCGTCAATGTGTCGGCGCTGCAGTTTCAGCAAACCAATTTCGTCGATCAAGTCGCGCAGGTCTTGCGCGATGCCGGCTTGCCGCCCGGTTTGCTGGAGCTGGAGCTCACCGAAGGCATCTTGCTGCGCGACGCGCAAGACGCGCTGCATCGGCTCGAAGCGCTGTCGGCCCTGGGCATCTGCATGTCGATCGACGATTTCGGCACCGGCTATTCCAGTCTCGGCTACCTGAAGCGCTTCCCGATCCAGCGGCTCAAGATCGACCGCAGCTTCGTCATGGGGCTGCCGGGCGACGCCAGCGACGCCGGCATCGTCAACGCCATCATCCAGATGGGCCGCGCGCTGCGCTTGCAAGTGATTGCCGAGGGCGTCGAGACCGAAGCGCAGCGGGATTTTTTGAGCCGCGCGGGCTGTCATGAATTTCAGGGCTATCTCTACGCCCCCGCACTCGATCCGCGCAGCTTTGAGGAAAAAGTCTGGCAGCGCGGCCGCTTGCCGCCCACCCGACCCGGTCTCGGGTTTGCCGGCGGCCGACTGGTCTGACGGATGGTGACAATGGCCCTGTCATTAACGAAAGGTCATCACCATGCTTTACAAATTCAAATCGAAGGTCGGCGCTGACGTCATCATGCTGGCACCGCAGGGCGACCAGCTGCTGCGCCTGATCGGCCGCACACCCTCGGCCCAAGGCATTGTCGAAGCCGCCGCCCTGGGCGCGGCCATCAGCGCGCTGGAGCAGGCGGTGGCCGATGACGAGGCCACCTTTGCCAAGGTGCAGGCCGAGGCGGTAGCTGCCGGCCAGACCGTGCCGCGCCGCGACGGCGTCACCCTGCGCGCCCGCATGTGGCCGATGGTCGAGCTGATGCGCCAAAGCGCCAGTGCCAACGCCGATGTCGTTTGGGGAGTCTGACCTTGCCGCTGGACGCTCCAACCCGCATCCTTGCCATCCGCCACGGTGAAACTGCCTGGAACCGCGAGACCCGCATCCAGGGCAACACCGACATCGTGCTCAATGACATCGGCCAGGCGCAAGCCCGCCGCGTTGCTGAAGCGCTGCGCGATGACGCGGTGGACGCTGTCTACAGCAGCGACCTGCTGCGCGCCCGCCAGACCGCCGAGGCGATTTGCGCCAGCACCGGCGCGCCGCTGCAGTTGGAGCCAAGCCTGCGCGAGCGTGCGTTCGGCATCTTTGAAGGCCTCACCTGGGCCGAGATTGCCGACCGTTTCCCGACCGAAAGCCAGCGCTGGCGCCAGCGCGACCTGAGCTTTGCGGCCGAGGGTGGTGGCGAGGCGTTGCCCGAGTTTTTTGCCCGCTGCATGGGTGCGGTACGGCAGATCGCCAAGGCCCATCCGGGCCAGACCGTCGTCATCGTCGCGCATGGCGGTGTGATGGACTGCCTCTACCGCGCGGCCACCCGGCTGGCGCTTGATGCCCCGCGCAGCTGGACCCTGGGGAATGCCACCGTCAACCGCCTGCTGTGCACGGCCGAGGGCATCAGTCTGATCGGTTGGAACGACGACGCGCACCTCGCGCAGCTGAGCCTGGACGAGCTCTGATCGCCCATGCAGCCCGCTCAAATCATTGTTCTCGTCACGCCGCTGTTTTTTTTGCTGATTGCGCTGGAGTGGTGGATCGGGTGGCGGCGCGGACGCAACACCTACCGCCTGAGCGACGCGCTTTCCAGCATCGGCCTGGGCATCATGAGTCAGCTGGTGGGCGTGATGACGGCTGTCGTCACTTTGGGAATTTATGTGCTGGTGTACGAGCATGCGGCGCTCTGGACCCTGCCGGTTGACTCACCGTGGGTTTGGGCAGGCGCGCTGCTGCTCTACGATTTTCTTTATTACTGGCTGCACCGCTTCGGCCATACGAAGGCGGTGTTTTGGGCGGCGCACGCGGTGCACCATCAAAGCGAGCACTACAACCTTTCCACCGCGCTGCGCCAGACCAGCAGTGGCTGGTTGTTCGCTTGGATCTTTTATCTGCCGATGGCCGTGATCGGCGTGCCGCCGCTGGTGTTTGCCGTCGTCGGGCTGATCGACCTGCTGTATCAATTCTGGGTCCACACCGAGCAGATCGGCCGCCTCGGCTGGTTTGACCGCTGGTTCTGCTCGCCGTCCAACCACCGCGTTCACCATGCCGTCAACGACCCTTATCTGGACCGCAACTACGGCGGCATCCTGATCGTGTGGGACCGGCTGTTCGGGACCTTTCAAGAGGAACTCGATGCCGAGCCCTGTGTCTACGGCACTCGCGATGCGCTGCGCCACTGGAACCCGCTGGTGGCCAATGCGCAGGTCTACGCCCGACTCATTCGCAAGATGGGCCAGACCCCGGGCTGGACCGACAAGCTGCGTGTTTGGTGGGCGCCGGCTCATTGGCAGCCGCCTGGTGCACCGATGCTTGAGGTCCTGCCCTTTGACCCCCGGA
>JBBQKT010000046.1:0-14499 GCA_038327205.1 Burkholderiales bacterium
AGCCGCCTGCCGGTACCTTCGCCATGCGCTCGTCGCCGAGCAGGGCCCAGACGCCGCCGGCACCGGAGACGATCGAGACGTATTGCTTGCCATCCTTCTCCCAGGTCACGGGCAGGCCGATGATTCCGGAGCCGGTCTGAAACTGCCAGAGCTTCTCGCCGGTGTCGGCATCGACGGCGATCACTTCCCCGGTTGCCGCACCGGTGAAGACGAGGCCGCCCGCGGTCGAGAGCGTTCCGGCCATGCTCGGCTGCCCGGGCCACGCCATCTGCCACTTGGCTTTGCCGGTCATCGGGTCGAGCGCCGAAAGGTAGCCATGAGGCTGGTCCTTGGGCATGTTGACGCCGCGGAAGTCGATCCCCAGGTACCACTCGCCCTGCTTGTATTCGGGCTTTGCGAGCTTGTAGGGCCAGCTGATGTTGAGCGTGTTCGCATAGGCGAGGCCGGTCGCCGGATTCCAAGACATCGGCTGCCAGTTCTTGCCGCCGAGCACGGATGGGAAGACCTCTTCGTCGCCTCCGGCGCGGATGCGCTTGAATACGGCCGACTCGACCGGCCGCCCGGTCGCCATGTCGATCTTGTCGGCCCAGTTGACCTTGACGTACGGATTGGCAGCGAGCAGCTTGCCGTTGGCGCGGTCGAGCACGTAGAAGAAGCCGTTTCGGTTTGCCTGCACGAGGACCTTGCGCATCGCGCCATCGACCTTCAAGTCGACCAGCATGCCGACTTCGGTCGAGTCATAGTCGAACGGGTCGTTCGGCGAGAACTGGTAGTGCCAGACGAGCTCTCCCGTCTTCGGCCGGAACGCGAGCACCGAATCGACGTACAGGTTGTCTCCCTTTCTCGCTTCGGCGTTCCACGGGCCGCCGTTGCCGGTGCCCCAGTAGACGAGGTCGAGGTCGGGGTCGTAGGCGCCGGTCAGCCAGGTCGGCGCGCCGCCTTTTTGCGCCGTGTCGCCGGGCCAAGTGTCGGCGCCCTTGTCGCTGCCGGCCGCGGTGGTGTAGAGGCGCCACAGCTTCTTGCCGGTTTCCAGATCCCAGCCGTCGATGAAGCCGCGCGTGCCGTACTCGCCACCCGCAATGCCGGTCATCAAGACGCCGTTGGCCACCAAGGGTGCGGACGTCATCGCATGGCCGAGTTTGTAGTCGGCGGCTTTGGATTTCCACAACTGTTTGCCGGTCTTGGCGTCGTAGGCGATCACATGCGCATCCAGGGTGGTGCGGTAGACCTTGCCTTCAAAAATCGCCACGCCCCGGTTCAACAGGCCGCAACAAGCCATCTTGAACACGTCGGAGGCGAACTCGAGTTCTTGCTTCCAGATCTGCCGTCCGGTGAGCGCATTGATCGCCACCGTCGCCGTGTGCGTGGTCACGTACATCGTGCCGTTGTAGACGATGGGCTGCGACTCCTGACTCTGGGAGTTATTCAGGCTGTAGTTCCAGACCGGCACCAGCTTGGCGACATTGCCCTTGTTGATGCGTTTCAGGGCGCTGTAGCGCTGGTTGTCGTAGCCCATGCCATAGGTCAGCACGTTGTCCGGGGTGGCACTGTCGTTGCGCAAATCGGTCAGGGTTTGCGACTGCACGGCGCTGGCGCCGAGCAAAACACTGCAGGCCACGGCAAGGCGGGCCAGGTAAGTTGCGTTCATGTTGTCTCCGATGGTTTTATGTCGCAGCGTCAGGCAATTCGCAGCGCAGCAACTCGTGTTTTAACCATACGCTGGAACGGCCACTTGGGAAACATAGGCGTCCCCTAGTGGAAAACCCGGCGCAGGCGGTGCCGATCAGGGTTGTGTCCCGGGTCTGCAGGTCGATTCGGCACCGTGCCCGGTATTCACTGTCTTAATGTGATGCACATGCGCAAGAGGGTTCAGCCTGGACCAACGGCATAGCTCAGCCCGAGCCAGACCGCACGCGGCTCACCCCAGCCACGGAACTGTTCGCGCTGCGCGTTGGCGCCGTCGAAGCTGCCGCCCGGGCCGGTGAATACATTGCTGCCCAAGGCGCCGAAATTCGCGTAGCGGCGATCCAGCAGATTGACCACCCGGGCCGAAAGCTCAAGCCGAGGTGTCAGCGCATGGCGAGCGTCGAGCTGCAGCAGGGCATAGCCGGGCAGGCGACCGTGGCTGTCCAGGTTGTTCTCGTCGCCGCGGGCGTAAACGGCGCTGCGGGCCAGCAGATTCAGGCCGAGCTGCAAGCCGGGCAGGGCCGGCAGGACGGGCCCTTCGAGCCGCAGCTTGAGCGTGTGACGGGGCAGGCCGGGCAAGCGATTGCCCGGCAGCACCTGGACAGCACCCTGTCCGTCGGCGCTGGAATTGGCAGCGCTGGCCTGCTTGAAGCCGGTGCTGTAGCGCGCATCGAGAAGGCTGTAGCGCAGGCTGAGGTTCAACGCGCCGATGCCTTGGCTCGCATCCAGGTCCAGCCCCTGGCGCAGCGTTTGGCCGACATTCTGAAAGTAGCCGGCATTGGCGACGAAGCCGTTGCTGCTGACGAACTGGAGGTCGTCTTGCAGCACAGTGCGGTACAGCGCCGCGCGCCAACTGCCGCTCGAGCCGAGCTTGCCGCGTGCGCCCAGTTCGGTCGTCGTTGACACCACCGGTTTGAGCGGCGGGTCGGACACAAAGCTGTTGGGCAGTCGGCACGGGGCCTGCGGGTCGGCGCAGGTCAGCTCAATCGCCGTCGGCGCGCGCATGCCTTGGCTGAGGTTGGCGTAGGCGGTGAAGCTCGGCAGCGGATTGAAGTTCAGACCCACAGCCGGATTGAAGCGGCTGAAGCGGTGCGCGCCATTGAGCTCCGGCGCGCTGCCGCTGCGGTCGGCAATCGTGATGTCGGCGCGATTGAGCCGCCCCGACAGCGTCAACGTCCAGCGCGGATTCAAATCGAGCGAGCTTGAGATGAACGCGCCGCTGTAGCGGGTTGTTGCATCGGCATCGGTCTGCAGCACCAAGGCGTTCAAGCCCACGCTGCCGCGGTCGGCGGTGAAGCTGGCGTCCTGCTGCTCGCGGCTGAAACGCGCGCGGCCGTCATCAAGGCTCGCGCCGATCGCCAGATGCAGCGGCAGCGCCGCCAGCTTGCCGGTGTAGGCGGCCTGAACGCTGGCGCCGGCGCTGGTCTGCCGCAGGGTCGAGGCATCGTTGGTGGCTTGAACAGGCGAATCAATGCCGAAATCGCTGTTGGCATTGCTGCTGAAGTTCTGGTTGTGGAACACCCGCCGGTACAGGTTGGCGCTCAACTGCCAGCGCTCGGAGACAGCCTTGCTCAGATGCAAGGCAACACCGGCCATGCGGTTGCGGTTGAGGTCGGGCCAGGTGTAGGCCTCGCGGATGTTTGAAAAACTCAAAGGCAGCGTCTGCGAGCCTTCCAGCCGGTTGTCGGCGAACTGCAGGCTCAGGTCGAGATCCAGCGTGTCGCCATGCTGCCCGAGCTTGCCGAACCACTGCTGCAAGCGGCTGGCGTTGTGCTGGCCCCAGCCGGGATCGGTGCTGGTATTGCCGCTGACGAACCAGTCCCAGTCCCCCGCCTGTCCACCGCTTTCCAGGCTGGCGTCGCGCCGGCCAAAGCCCCCCGCCGACACCGCCAGCCTGCCGCCGGGCGCTTGCGGATATTCGGTGGCGCCGCGCTTGGTGGTCAGGGCGATGGCACCACCCAGCGTGTTCATGCCGAAGGCCGGGTTGGACCCGGGGATCAGCTGGATGCTGGCGATCGCCGAGGCCGGGATCAGGTCCCAGTTCACCGCATCGCCGAACAGCTCGTTCATCCGCACGCCATCGAGAAACACCGACAGGCCTTGCGGGGTGCCCAGCAGCGGCGAGGCCGCGAAACCGCGCAGGCTGATGTCCATCTGATGCGGGTTGCCTTGCGCGCTGTTCAGGGTCAAACCGCTGCCCTGGGCCTCCAGCAGGTCGCTCAGCGTGCTGCCAGGCTGGCCCCTCAGCAGCGCGCCTGAGAGGGTTTGCAAATTGGCCGGCACGCGGCTCAGCGGCAGGTCGGAGCCCGGCAGCAAGGTCGTTCCCACAATGTCCACAGCCGGCAGCGTCTCGACCCGCGTCGCCTGCGCCCAACTGCCGGCGTGCGGCAAGGTGGCGGCCAATGCCAGCCACCACGGGAGCACCGCGCGGCTCATCGAATCGCCACCCCCCAGGGCAGCTTGCCCACGGCGATGTCGGTCAGCTTGACGTTGCGCGTGGTGTCGATCACCGACACCACGCCCGAGCGGCCGCAGGCCACGTAGAGCTTCAAGCCGTCCGGCGTCAGCGCCATGTTCCAGGGCCGCTGGCCGACCGGGATGGTGGCGACGATGGTGAGGCTGGCGGTGTCCAGCACCGAGACGGTGGCATCGCCGCCGTTTGACACATAGACGCGGCTGCCATCGGGGTGAACGGTGATGCCGTTGCTGCGCGGGCCGGCCTGGATCTTGGCCAGGACGGCAAAGTTGCTGGTGTCGATGACGAAGATTTCATGCGAGTTTTCGGCGGCGACAAAAGCCCGCTTGCTGTCGGGCGAAAAGCCGATGCCACGGGGCCGTGCACCGACCGGCACTTGCGCGATCTGCGTGCGTTTGGCGAAGTCGATCACGTCGACGGCCTCGCCGTCTTCGGCACTGACGAACACCAGCCGCCCATCGGGGCTGAAGATCGCGTGCTCGGGGTTTTTGCCGGTCAGCTTGACGACGAAGCTGCGGGTGTTGCTGCGGGTGTCGACGAACACCACCTCGTTCGATGCCTCAATCGCGGCCACCACCCAGCGCCCGTCGGCCGAGATGCCCACGCCCTCGGGCGATTCGCCCAGGTCGATGCTGCTGACCTGCTTGCGAGCGGCCAGGTCGAGCACCACCAGCCGGTTGTTCGGCTGGTCGCTCACATAGGCGAGCTTGCCGTCGGCGCTGATCACCGTGCCGCGTGGCTTCTTGCCCGCAGCAATATCGGCCACCACGGTGTCGGTGGCGGTGTCGATCACGCTGAGCGTGCCGGAGCCCTCGTTGGGCACGTAGGCGAAGGGCGCGGCCGTGGCGAGCAGCGGGGCCCACAAGGCGGTCAAAAGCAGTTTTTTCATGATGAAGTTTTCTTGCGCAGGGACATGCGGGCCAGCAGCCCGTCTTTGTCGATCAGTTGGTGCTTCAAGGCCATCGCCAGATGGCCGACGATCAACGCGGTGAACAGCCAGGCGGTGACGTTGTGAAGCTGGTTGAACACGCCGTACACCGCAGGCAGATCGGGCCCCCAGGGTTTCAGCGCGATGCCGAAAAACTTGACGCCGTACTTGCTGAAATTCGACGCGATGTAGCCCGACAGCGGCATCACGAGCATGCAGCCGTACAGCGCCCAGTGGCCCAGCCTCGCCAATCGCTGCTGCGCGGCCGAGATGCTGGCCGGCAGGGCCGGCGGCGCATGGCGCAGCCGCCACCACAGCCGCACCGCAATCAACACGAACAAGACCATGCCGCTGGACTTGTGCAGGTTGATGATCAGGCCGCGCGACGGCGTGCCGCGGGGTGCCAGGCCGTCGAGCAAAAAGCCAAAGCTGATCTGGGCGATCAGCCACAGCGCGATCAGCCAGTGCAGGCCGGCAGCAACGCGGTCATAGCGTGCAGCCGTCATCAAAACCGCAGGCTCACCGTGGCGCTGGCCAGCCAGGTGCGGCCGGGCGCTGGCTCAAAGAAGCGGCTGTTGCCCTCGTTGACGATGACCGAACCGGCGTAGCGGCGGTCAAACAGGTTGTCGGCCCGCACAAAGCCGTTGAAGTCCCAGGGACCAACGCTCAGCAAATAGCCGACGTTGGCGGCGGCCACGGCGTAGCGGGGTGCCGCGTCCGAGTTGGCATCGTTGACCATCACGCTGCTCAAGTAGCGGGCCTCAAGCCCCGCGCGCCAGCCGCTGGGTGGCGCCCATTTCAGCGCGGCAAACAGGCTGCCGCGGGCGATGCCGGGGATGCGGTTGCCGGCCGGGATCAGCACATTGGCGGCGGCGCAGGGCGTGGCGGTGCAGGTCAGAAAGGCGTCTTGATAGCTGGCGTTCAACAGGGTGGCGGCGGCCTGGGCGCGCCAGTTGGGGGCCAGCGCGGCTGACCAACCCAGCTCGATGCCGGTGCGCCGGGTGGCACCGGCATTCTGGAAGGTGGCGCGGCCGCCGCTGTTGGTTTGCGTGACGATCTCGTTCGTGGTGCCGGTGCGGAAGGCGGCTGCCGTCAGCTCGCCCCAGCCCGGCAATTGCGTCTTCACACCGGCCTCGACGCTGTTGCTCTTGGCTGCCTGCAGGCCGAAGTTCAGGCCGGTCAGGCCGCCGGAGCGGTAGGCCAGTTCGTTCAAGGTGGGCGTCTCGAAACCCCGGCCGGCCGTGGCGTACAAATGGACCTCCTGGCTCAGCGCATACAGCGCGCCGAGCACCGGCAGGGTGGCGCTGTAGGTGGCGCGGCCGCTGTCGTTGGGATTGATGCCGACGACATAGCCGTCGGTCGAGGTGAAGGCCACCTTGCTGCGGCGCACACCGGCGTTCAGCGTGAAGGCCGGCGTCACCGTCCAGGCGGCCTGCAAATAGGGGTCGGAGCTGGCGACATGGTTGGCCTCGTCCCGGCGCAGCGGGCCCAGTACGCCCAGGGTGCTACCGATGAAATTCTGGAAACCCTGACGGCGCTCGGACAACTCGTCATAGGCCAGGCCGCCGACGAGGCTCAGGTCCTGCCACTTGCCCATCCAGCGCAGATCCAGGCCGTCGTAGTTGCGGCCCAGCCGGATCACGCCGCCGGGGTTCAAGGCACCGCCCTGGGTCGTCCTGGGGATGGACTGGAACTGCTCCGTACCCCGGTAACCCTTGTAGGCCATCACCGAGAAGCTGTGGTTCGCGTTAATGCGGTGCTCAAACATGCCGCCGACTTGGGTCTGATTGACGGTCTTGCGGGTGTCGTAGTCGAGCGCGGCCTGGTCGACGCCGCGCGGGTTGGCGGTGAACTGCGCACGGGTCAGGCCCAGCGGGTCTTGCGCGGTGGGCAGGCCCACGCTGTTGGCCACCAGGGTGAATTTGCTGTCGGCATCGACGCGCCAGCTCAGCTTGGCATTGCCCAGGCTGCGCTCGGTCGTGCTGTGGTCGCGGTAGCCGTCGGTGCGCAATCGGCTAGTGCTCAAGCTGTAGCCCAGGCCACCGTTCGAGCCGCTGAGCTGCGCGCCAAGGCGCTGCAAGCCATCGCTGCCCGCCGTCACGTTGCTGCTGATGGTGGCCGGGCCTGCACCGTCTTCGGTAAAGACCTGGATCACGCCCCCCGCCGAGTTGCCATAGAGGGCCGAAAACGGCCCACGCAGCACCTCGATGCGGGCGACCGAGCCCAGCTCGACATTGCTGATCTGGCCCTGGCCATCGGGCAGGGTGGCGGGGATGCCGTCGACATAAAGCCGCACGCCGCGGATGCCAAAGGTGGAACGGGCGCCAAAGCCGCGCACCGAAATTTGCACGTCCTGCGCGTAGTTCTGCCGGTCACGCGCCAACAGGCCCGGCACTGCGCCGAGGCTTTCGGAGATATTGACCAGCGCATGGCCGTCCTTGATCTCGTCTGCGCCGATGCGGCTGATGGAGGCGGGCACATCGAAGGCCTGCGCCTCGGTGCGGGTGGCGGTGACGACGACGGCGGGCAACTGGCTTGTTTGCGCCAGCGCTGAAGTGGCGCAGGCCAGGCCAACGAGGCCAATGCTCCGGCGTCGGAAGTTCATTCGGTTCATCTTGCTGTCTCCACGGGCTTTTTATGTTCAGGCGGCATGCCAGCCGTGATTAAGCCACCGTTCCCAAAGCCCTCAGGATCTTCTCCGGTGTGAACGGCTGCGAAAACACCGCCGCGCCGCTGGGCCGCAGCGCGTCGTTGATCGCATTCATCACCGCCGCCGGTGCACCGGCCGTGCCGGCTTCACCCGCACCCTTGGCACCGAGCTTGGAGCTGGCGGTCGGCGTCTCCACATGCGCGACGACGATGTCGGGCATTTCGGCCGACATCGGCACCAGGTAATCGGCCATGCTGCCGTTCAGCAGGGAGCCGGCCTGGTCGTACAGGCATTCCTCATACAGCGCGCCGCCGATGCCCTGCACGATGGCGCCGCGCATTTGTTCGTCGACCAGCATCGGGTTGATGACGCGGCCGCAGTCTTCCACTGCCCAGTGCTTGAGCAGCTTGACAAAGCCGGTGTCCAGATCGACCTCGACGTAGCTCGCCTGCACGCCATTGGTAAAGATGAACGGGTAGTCGCGCTGGGCGTAATGGCGGGTCACCATCAGCTCGGGCGTGAAGCCAGCGGGCAGGGTGTCGGGGCGGAAGTAGGCGATGCGGCCAAGCTCGGACAGCGGCATGATGACCTCGCCGGTCGCCACGTCGATGATCTCGTCACGCTGCACAGCCAGTCCGTCGCGCTGCAGGATTGCCCCCGCGACCTTGAGGATGTTGGCCCGCAGCGCCAGGCCCGCTTGCAACACCGCCTCGCCGCCGATGCCCGCGCCGCGCGAAGCCCAGGTGCCGCCGCCATAGGGCGTGACATCGGTGTCGCCGGTGACGACGCGCACCTTGCTCATCGCCACGCCCACGGCGTCGGCAGCGATCTGGGCAAAGATGCCTTCCGTGCCCTGGCCCTGTTCGCCGACGCTGACCAGCAGGGTCACTGCGCCGCTGGGCTCCAGCCGGGCCGTCGCGCCGTCCTGTGCGGCAATGCGGGCGCCACCGACGCCGTAGAAGGCCGCGCCGGGATTGGTCAGCTCGATCAAGGTGGCAAAGCCAATGCCGCGATGGATGCCTTTGGCCCGCATCGCCGCCTGTTCAGCCAGCAGCGCCGGGTAATCCATCAGCGCGCTGATGCGGCGCAGGCATTCCTCGTGCGACAGCACTTCAAGCTTGATGCCCGAGGCACCGACGGCCGGATAGCCATCGTCCGGGATCACATTGCGCTGCCGGAAGGCGAGCGGGTCCATGCCCAGTTTGGCGGCGGCCAGATCGACCAGGCCCTCGGTCACTGCGCAGGCAATCGGGTGACCGACGCCACGGTACTGGCAGGTCGGCGGCTTGTTCAAAAACACCACGTCGAGCTTGGCGCGGTACTGCTGATGCTTGTACGGCCCGCCGACCAGATTGACGACCTGATTGCCCTCGATGGCGCTGGTGCGCGGGAACATCGAAAACGGGCCGATGCCGGTCAAATCATCAATCTCGAAGGCCAGGATGTCACCATCCTTGTTGGCGGCGATGCGGCCCTTGATGCGGTGCTCGCGGGCATGGATGTCGCTGGTGAAGGACTCCAAACGGTCGGCCACGAATTTGACCGGGCGCTTCAGCAGGATGGACAGGGCGACCGTCGCAAAGTCGTCCGGATAGGCATGGACCTTGATGCCGAAGGAACCGCCCACGTCGCGGCAAATTACCCGCACCGAGGTTTCGGGCAGGTCGAACTGGCGCGCATACAGGTCCTGCATCATGTGCGGGGCCTGCTGCGAGTGATAGACCGTCAGCCGCTGCTCGCCGGGGTTCCAGTCGGCGATCTGGCAGCGGGGCTCAAGGGTCACGCCGGTGTGGCGGCCGAAATTGAAAGTGGCCTCGGCCACCACGGCGGCAGTGGCAAAGGCGGCATCGACACCGCCGGTGTCCAGCGCGCGCTGGAAGCAGATGTTGTCGCCCAACTCGGGGTGGATCACCGGCGTTTCGGGCGCCAGCGCGGTTTCCATCTCGGTGGCGGCGGGCAGGTCTTCCCAATCGACCGACAAATACTGCAGCGCGTCCTCGGCCTGCACCCGGGTTTCGGCGACCACCGCGACGACCGGCTCGCCCTGCCAGCAGGCACGCTCAATCGCCAGCGCGTGTTGCGGCGCTGACTTCATACCCGCCAAATGGCCCAGCGTCGCCACCCAGGGCTTGCAGATGGCTGCCACCTGCGCACCGTCGATGATGGCCAGCACGCCGGGCATCTTGGCCGCGTCCTCGCGGTGGATGGCAAGGATGCGGCAATGGGCGACCGGCGAGCGCCAATAGACAACATGGGCCATGCGGGGCAGGGTGATGTCGTCGACATAGCAGCCACGGCCTTCGACCAGGCGGCGTGCGCCGGGGCGGCTGACGGCCGCGCCGATGTAGCGCGGGTCGTCGGTGATGGCGGGCAACGGGTTCAGATGTCGCGTTGAAAATTTATCAGGCGCGTTCATGCGGCGACCTTTCTGGATGCCAGCACGTCGCAGACGGCATCGACGATGGCTTGGTAGCCGGTGCAACGGCAGTAATTGCCGGAGATCCAGACGCGCACGTCTTCGCGGCTGGCATCCGGTTGTTTCTCAATCAGCTCGGCCGCCGCCATCAGCATGCCGGAGGTGCAATAGCCGCATTGCAGCGCGTTGCGGGCAACGAAGGCGTCTTGCAAATCTCGCATCGTGCCGCCATCGGTCAGGCCTTCAACGGTCTCGACCGCGCGGCCATCGGCCTGCACCGCCAGCACCAGGCAGCCGCGCACGATCTGGCCGTCGAGCCGCACGGTGCAGGCCCCGCAGACGCCGTGTTCGCAGCCCAGGTGGGAGCCGGTCAGCCCGCAGTCTTCGCGCAGAAAGTCCACCAGGTGCTGACGCGGCTCGACCGCGCATTGGCGGGCCTGGCCGTTGAGGGTGAAATGGATGGTTTTGGTGTTCATGATTTCTCCAGCAGCGCGCCGAGCAGGCGACGTGCAAGTACGCCGGCCAGATGGCGCTTGGTGGCCGCCGAATTGGTCAGATCGGCCAGCGGGTTCAGCTCGGCCAGCAGTGAGGCTACGGCCTCGTCCAGCCTCGCTGCAGTCAGCACTTGATGGGTGAAGCGGCTCTCGGTGTGGCGGGCGCGCAAGGGCGTCGTGCCCATGCCCAGATAGGCGAGCCGAAGTTTTGTCAAACCACTTGGCGCACGTTCGGCGGCAATAGCGAGACCCACGATGGCGTAGTCGCCATGGCGGCGCGCCAATTCGTCGAAGGCAAACGCATCCGTTGCCTTTTTAACCGGCACCTCGCAGGCAACGATCAACTCGTCGGGCTTCAAGGCGGTGGTGTAGAGGTCAAGAAAGAAATCCTTGGCAGCGATTCGGCGTTCGGCGCTGGCGCTGCGCACCACCACCCACCCGTCCAGCGCCATCATGCAGGCCGGCCATTCGGCCGACGGGTCGGCGTAGGCAATCGAGCCGCCGAAAGTGCCCAGGTTGCGGATCGCACGGTGGGCGATATGCGGCGCGGCCATCGCCAGCAGCGGCGCGTGTTCGGCCACCAGGGCGGAGGCTTCGACCTCGGTGTGGGTGGTCAGCGCGCCGATGCGCAGCATGTCGGCCTGCACGCTGATGCCCTTCAGATCGGCGACGGCATTGATGTCGATCAGCAGGGCCGGCTCGGACAGCCGCATATTCAGCGTCGCCATCAGGGTCTGGCCGCCGGCCAGCAGGCGGGCTTCGTCGCCGTGCGCGGCCATCAGGTCGAACACGGCCGCCAGGGACGCCGGTTTGGCGTAGTCGAACGCGGGAGCTTTCATGGGCGTGGGCTCGGGTAAAGCTTGCGTCATGCCAGCGAAGGCTGGCATCTAGGCGTCGATCGCGACAAATTCTGGATCCCTGCCTTCGCAGGGATGACGGGCTGGGTGAAACGGGTTTGGGTAAGTCGCTGGGGTATCTACGGATGATGCTATTGACCATTCGTTCAACAATGCTACGCAACGTTGAGCAGTTGGTAAATAGACAGGTCACCGGATTAACCCGAAGCATGGTCAAACTCACAAGCGCCCCCGCCGAAGCTCCCGCCGAGCCGCGCCGCCGCTTGTCCACGGCAGAGCGCGAGCGGCAGATCCTGGCCGGCGCGATCCGCTTTTTCTCCGACCGTGGGCTTGACGGCCAACTGCGTGATCTGGCCAAGAACATCGGCGTCACCCATGCCTTGCTGTACCACTACTTCCCGACCAAGCAGGCCCTGATCGATGCCGTCTACGTTGAGCTGTTCGAGGGGCTGTGGAAGCCCGAGTGGGAACAGGTCCTGGACGACAGCACGCTCGACGTGCCGACCAAGTTCAAGCGTTTTTATACCGACTACGCGCAGGCCATCTTCCAACGCGATTTCGTCCGCATTCTGGTGTTTTCGGGCCTGAGCGATCGCACTATTCCCGACCGATTTTTCGTGCTGCTGCGTGAGCGCCTGTTCCCGCGCTTGATCCGCGAAACGCGGCGGCATTGCGCTGTCAGCAGCCGCGCCAAGCCCAGCGCTCGCGAGCTGGAATTGCTGATGGGCCTGCACGGCGGCATCTTCTACATCGGCCTGCGCCGCTGGGTCTACGAGCAGGCGGTGCACGGCGCCGAGGCCGCAGCCAACGACGCGAGCTATATCAACGACCGGATCGATGGCTATCTGCTGTCGGCCGGCAGCGTGCTGTATTCAAAAAAAGGAGCTTGAAATGGCCCTGACCCTGAACCACTTTTCCATCCGCAGCAGCGACCTTAATGCCTGCAGAAGTTTTTACGTCGGCGTGCTCGGCCTAAGCGTCGGCCCAAGGCCTGACTTTCCGTTTCCGGGGCTGTGGATCTACCGTGGCGACCACGCCGATCCGGCCAACGCCGTCGTTCACATCATTGGCACCGACAAGACCACGCCTGCGGGCTTGGACAACTATTTGGGCGAGCGGGACGAGGCCAGCTTGCAAGGCTCTGGCGCCGTCGATCACATCGCTTTCTTTGCCGAAGGCATGGCGGCGATGCGTGCGCATCTGGACGCTCACAAGGTCGCCTACCGTCACCGCGTTGTGCCGGCCATCGGCCTGCAGCAAATCTTTCTCACCGACCCCTGCGGCGTGGTGATCGAGCTGAACTACCCGGCTGTCGAAGCCCAAGCAGAAGTCGCCTGAACCCATGGCCAAAATCCTGATCGCCGGTGGATCGTTGGGGGGCTTGCTCGCCGCCAATTTGCTGCTGCGCGACGGCCATGCCGTGACGGTGCTCGAAAAAGCCCAACACCCGCTGGATGGCCGGGGTGCTGGCATCGTCACCCACGCCGCCTTGCTCGCGGCCCTCACCCAGGCCGGCGTGACGGTGGACGACAGCCTGGGCGTGCAGGTTCAATCCCGCGTGGAGTTGGATGGCAGCGGCGCCGTGGTCAGCACGCTCAAACTGCCGCAATTGCTCAGCTCCTGGGGCCGCCTGCATGCGCTGCTGGCCGCCGCCTTTCCGCCCGAGCGCTATCTGCTCGGCAGGGCGGTCAAGCTGATCGCGCAGGGGCCGAACGGTGTGCATGTCGTCTGCGAATCGGGCGAGGTTTTCGACGCCGACTTGTTGATCGCCTCCGACGGCCTGCGCTCCGCCGTCCGTGCCTGTTGCCTACACAACGACGCGCCCGGCGTTCAGCCCGAATACGCCGGCTACATCGCCTGGCGCGGCGTCTGTGACGAATCGTCGCTGTCCAAATTCACGCTGGATAGCTTGTTCGACCACTTCGGCTTCGCCATGCCGCCCGGCGAGCAACTGATTGGCTACCCGGTCGCCGGGCTTGGCAACACCACCGTGCGCGGCAAGCGTCGCTACAACTTCGTCTGGTACCGGCCAGCCGATGCGCAGGCCTTGCAGGCGCTGCTCAGCGATGCCGATGGCACCCATTACCCGCAGGGCATTGCGCCGAACAAGGTGTCGTGGCGGCAGATCGCCGCGATGCGCGAAGCGGCGCGCGGCCTGCTGGCACCGCAGTTCGCCGAGATCATTGAAAAAACCGCCCAACCCTTCGTCCAGCCGATTCAAGACCTGATGTCCAGCCGGCTCGCCTTTGGCCGCGTGGCCCTGATGGGCGACGCCGCCTTTGTGGCCCGCCCCCATGTGGGCATGGGCGTGACCAAGGCAGCGCAGGATGCCGTGGCGCTGACCGAGGCGATCCGCGTCCACGGTGCCAGCGCCGCTGCCCTGCAAGCCTACGAATCGCTGCGCCTGCCTGCGGGCCAAGCGGTGGTGCGGCGGGCGCGCGAGTTGGGCGCTTATATGCAAGGTCGATCCGAGCGCGACGCTGACGCCGTGCTTCGCCACACCGCCGTGGCACCTGTTTACTAGACGGCCCAACAAAGGCCGCATTTCATCCTCAAACCGGAGACATCCAGACCATGACCACCCGCCGCCACCTCCTCACCCAAGCCAGTGCGCTCGCCGCCTCGCCGATGCTCTTCAATATTGCTCACGCCCAGGGGACCCCGATCAAGATCGGCTTTCCCGTCCCTTTGACCGGCGCGTTTTCAGCCGAGGCGCAGGACCAGGTCCGTGCGGCTGAGATTGCTGTCAAGGAATTCAATGACGCCGGCGGCTTCAACGGCCGGATGGCCGAGCTGCTGGTGCGCGACGACAAGCTCAACCCTGGCGAAGCAGCAACCCGCACCTTGGAGCTGATCGAAAAAGACAAGGTCAACTTCATCGTCGGCTCGTTGTCGGCGGCCACCCAGTTGTCGATCAACGCCGTCGCCCGCGAACGCAAGATCATCTTCAATTCGATCAGCCAGTCCGACGCCATCAATGAGGCCAAGGACT
>JBBQKT010000047.1:0-14424 GCA_038327205.1 Burkholderiales bacterium
GGCCCAGGTGCAGCGCATAGTCGAAGCGGCGGGCCTGGGCGCGATAGACCGAGATCAGGTCCTGCACGCCGCTGACCTTGCAGCTGATGATGATGTTGTCCGGGTTCATGCACAGTTCGCGCGCATAGGCGGCCGAGCTCAGTGCCGACTGCACCAGCGCCTGGTACATCACCTGATTGGCATCCCAGGGCTCGGCGCGGCGGGCGTTGTCGTCCATCATCTGCGCCAGCAGCTCCTGGTCCAGGCTGCCCCAGTTGACACCAATGCGCACGACCTTGTCGTACTGCATCGCCGCCTCGACCATCATCGCAAACTGACGGTCCTTCTTGTCGCCCTTGCCGACATTGCCGGGGTTGATGCGGTACTTGGACAGGGCCTGCGCCATGGCCGGATGCTCGGTCAGCAGGCGATGGCCGTTGTAGTGGAAGTCGCCGACCAAGGGCACATCGATGCCCATGCGGTCGAGCTGCTCGCGGATATGCGGCACGGCGTCCGCCGCCTCGGGCGTGTTGACGGTGATGCGCACCATCTCCGAGCCGGCAATCGCCAACTCCTTGACCTGGATGGCGGTGCCGATCACGTCGACCGTGTCGGTGTTGGTCATTGACTGCACCCGCACCGGCGCGTCGCCACCGACGGTCACCAGGCGCGAGCCCCAGCGCACCTGCGCCTGGCGCGAGCGGCGGGCAGCGGGGTTGGCGGCGGCAATCGCTTCTTCAAGCGTGGATTGGGTATCGATCATGGTCGTTCTCAGTTCAATTCGATGCGCGCAACATTGTCTTTAGACAGGGAAGCCAGATCGACCTTGTTGCCGCGCAAGCTGAGCTCGGTCGCACTGACATTGCCGACTCTGACCTTGAATGGCGGCAGACCGGACAACTCGGGCGCGTCGCCCGGCTTCAACAGCCGCGACAGCAAGACCTGGCCCCGTGCATCAACGATCTCCACCCAGGAATCGCCGCTGACTTTGAGCGCAATGGCTGCTGACCCTGCAAGCACCGGTACAGACGCAGCCGGCTTCACCGAAACGGCAGCAGCCGTCACGGGCACCGAAGCCGCCACTACGGCAGCCCTTGCTTCAGGCGCTTCATTCAACATCGGCGCTGATGCCGCGACCGGCTCGGACGAGAGCACCGCATCCGGCATTGCTGTTGTCGCTGGTGCACCGGGCTCGACCGATTTGGTCAGCCAGGCCGATGGCACCCAGTACACGGCCGCGGCTGCCAGCAGCAGCAAGCCAGCCAGCCAGACCATCGGCCGGCGCAGCCACGCCAACGACAGGCCTTCATCCCGTCCACCGCGCTCTCGATAGGCCTGGTTGATGCCACGCGACACATCGAGTGAGCGCTCGCCGCCGGGTGGCAGCATGTCCATCACCGGGCTCGGATCAACCTTCAGCACCCGACACATGGCCTTGGCCAGGGCACGGGCAAAAGTGATGTCAGGCAGGTCGTCAAAACGGTTGGCTTCCAGCGCTTCAAGCTTGGCCTGCGGCACTTTGAGCATCGCGGCCAGGGCAGCGATATGCAGGCCGCGCTGTTGACGCACATCACGCAGCCAAGCGCCGGCCGATGTCGCAGATGCGGCGGGCGTTGCGGTGCTGGGGTTGTCACTCACGGAAGAGGGCATGGGGCTTGTTCGTTTTCTGTTCTTTTTATTCGTCGAATCGACCGGCATCCAGCGCCTGGGTCTCGGGCGTTTGGGCGTGGCGGCGGCGCAATTGCTGCGCCAATTCGTCGACGGCAATCGGGTTGCCCAAGCGCCGCTCGATGCGCAGCGCCAGCCACAGGCTCTGGGCGTTGGCCTGATCCTCTTGCGCATTGACGCGGCGAATGTAGAAGCGCGCGCGGTCAAGCTGGTTGTTGCGGTACAGCACCTCAGCCAGATTGACCGAAACCGCCGGACTGGCCGGATCGAATTCAAACGCGCGTGTCAAGCTGCGCTCAGCCTCGACCATGCGACCGGCTCGGGCCTCGCAGACACCCTTGGCGAGCAGGGTGCGGGCCGGAGCACGGTAGTTGGTCTGGGCCAGGGCCAGTTCGAACTGCGCATCGGCCTCGGCCCAGCGCCGCTGCTGGCACATCAACCAACCGTAGTTGTGCAAGGTGTCGGGGTCGCGCGGGTACAGCGCGAGCGCCCGTTTGAAGCTCTCATCGGCCAACTGCGGCTCGCCCATCGCGGCAAAGATCAAGCCACGCAAATTGACCGCCTCGCGCATGTCAGGCTTGACGGCCAGCGCCTGCTTGACTTCATCCAGCGCGGTGTTGAATTGCCCGCGCGAAAAATAGCCGGCGGCCAATTCCATGCGCGTGCCCGCACGGCGGTCGGCCGCCGTTTGGTCGGAGTCGGTGCGCGGCTCGGTGGGTGGGGCGTTGCCCGGCGCGGCGCAGGCCGACAACAGGCCGACAACGAAACAAATCAGCAGCGATTTCATCGGCTGAGTTTGCCTCACGACAGGCTCTCGCCACGTGCGACGAATTTGATAGGCGCACGCACCATGCGCTGTTGCACGCTGGTGCGGTCTTGCACCTCACCGGCCAGTTGCCCGCAGGCCGCGTCGATGTCATCGCCGCGTGTCTTGCGCACGGTGCAGATCAGACCTGCCGCGATCAACACCTCGGCAAAGGCCTTCACCCGCTCGTTGGCGCTGCGCTTCAGGCCCGAGGCCGGAAACGGGTTGAACGGGATCAAGTTGATCTTGCAGGACACATGACCTCGCAGCAGCTTGACCAGCGCCTGCGCCTGTTCGGGCGTGTCGTTGACGCCGTCGAGCATGCAGTATTCGAACGTGATGAAGTCGCGCGGGGCCTTGTCCAGATAGCGGTTGCAGGCATCCAGCAACTCGTCGATCGGATATTTTTTGTTCAGCGGCACCAACTGGTCGCGCAGGGCATCGGTCGGCGCGTGCAGGGACACGGCCAAGGCCACCGGGCAGTCATCACGCAGGCGGTCGATCATCGGCACAACGCCCGAGGTCGACACCGTCACCCGGCGGCGCGACAGGCCATAGCCATGGTCGTCCAGCATCGTTTTCAGCGAGGGCACGAGGGCGCTGTAGTTCTGCAGCGGCTCGCCCATGCCCATCATCACGACGTTGGAGATGATGCGTTCGGTCTTGTTGAAGCGGGCCCGCAAGGTGTGCTCGGCAAACCAGAGCTGGGCGGTGATTTCCGCCGTCGTCAGGTTGCGGCTGAAACCTTGATGGCCGGTCGAGCAGAAGCGGCAGCCAACGGCGCAACCAGCTTGGCTCGAGATGCACAGGGTGCCGCGGTCGTCTTCGGGAATGAACACCGCCTCGACCGCATTGCCGGCGCCGACATCGAACAGCCACTTGACCGTGCCGTCGGTGGATTGGTGCTCGCTCATCACCGTCAGCGGCGTGATGCAGGCACGGGTGGCGAGCTTGTCGCGCAGGCTCTTGGCCAAGTCGCTCATCTGATCGAAATCAGACGCGCCTTTCTGGTGAATCCAACGAAACAGCTGGGTCGCGCGGAAACGCTTTTCCCCCAGCTGCTCGCAAAACGCGGCCAGCCCTTCGAGATCGAATCCAAGCAGGTTGACCGCGTCGTTCATTGGGTTGCCTCCGTCTACGACCTCGTGGCCGTAAAACCAGAGGCGTTCAGTACCAAATTAACGGCTGTAAACATTCATGCCGGGGAAGAAGAACGCAATTTCTTGCGCTGCCGTTTCAGCGGCGTCCGAGCCGTGCACGGCGTTGGCGTCGATGCTGTCGGCGAAATCGGCGCGGATCGTGCCTTTTTCGGCCTTCTTCGGATCGGTCGCGCCCATCAGGTCACGGTGGGTCAGGATGGCGTTTTCGCCTTCGAGCGCCTGGATGATCACCGGACCGGAGATCATGAAGGTCACCAGGTCATTGAAGAACGGGCGGGCCTTGTGGACAGCGTAGAAGGCCTCGGCCTCGCCACGCGACAGATGAGCCATCTTGGCCGCGACGATCTTCAGGCCAGCGCCTTCAAAACGTGCATAGATCTGGCCGATGACGTTCTTCGCGACAGCGTCGGGTTTGATGATGGAAAGGGTGCGTTCGATGGCCATGGTTTTTCTCCTGAAATGCGGGCTTTGCAAAACCCAACATTGTAGTGTCAACAGATGTCAAGATGGTTTCGCCCGAGGTCACGGGCGAAACAGTCCCTCGAATCAGCGGCGACCGCCGCCGCCGCCATTGCCACCACCGTAGCCGCCGCCGGACCGGCCACCGCCGCCCCCGCCACCGCCCTGCCCGCCTTGGCCGCCACGCCCACCACCACCGCCACTGCGGCCGCTGCGGCGCACAAACGCGTCCGCGCCGATATAGCCGACCGAGGTCTGCATCGGATCTGGCTCACGCGCGCCGCCGCCGGCACCACCACCCCGGTTTGCACCTCGGTTACCAGCGCCACGGCCGGCCTGGCCTGCCGGCGCATTGCCTTGCGAGCTGCCGCCTGGGCCAAAGCCCGCCGGCACGCCGCGGCCGCCCTTGGTGGCGAAGCGGCGATCGAAGGTTTGTTCGAGCGGATTGATGTTGTGCGGGATCACCTCGTCGATATCGTCGGTGTCGCGGGGCGGACGGTCATTGCCACGCGCGACATTGCCGTTGCGGTCGTTCGGGCGCTCGTATTCGCGGTCACCGGTGCGGTCGGGGCCGCGGTCAACATGGCGATCGACGCGATCAGCGCCCATCGGTGGACGCTCGGCACGCGGCTCCTGGCCCCGGCTTGGGCGCGGGCCCACGCCGGCTTGGCGGCCATCAGAACGGCGGTTGTTGTTCGGGTTCGGGCCGCGGCCACGCTCCTGACGCGGCTGGTCGGCACGCTGCTCGGGGCGCTGGGCTTGGTCGCCGCGCGGCTGATCGTTGCGGGGCTGGTCGTTGCGCGGCGCACGGTCCTGCCGCTCCGGGCGATCCTGACGATCTTGCCGCTCGGGCCGATCTTCGCGCCCACCACCGGCGAGGCGGCGGATCACCCGCACATCGTCGTCGCCCAGCTCGATCCAGACACCGCGCTTCAAGCCGCGCGGCAGCACCACGGTGCCGTAACGGATGCGGATCAGGCGGCTGACCGCCAGGCCCTGGGTGTCGAACAGTTTGCGCACTTCGCGGTTGCGGCCTTCGGTGATGACAACCCGGTACCAATGGTTCGCGCCTTCGCCGCCGCCGTCCTCGATGCTCTTGAAGGCCGCCTTCTGGCCCTCGACGATCACGCCTTCCAGCAGCTTGGCCTTCTGCTCGGGGTTCAAGGTACCCAGCACGCGCACCGCATATTCACGCTCGACATTGAAGCGCGGGTGCATCAGCTGATTGGCCAGTTCGCCCGAGTTGGTGAACAGCAGCAGGCCTTCGGTGTTCAGGTCGAGACGACCCACCGATTGCCACTTGCCTTGGTAGACCTTGGGCAGGTGGCGGAACACCGTCGGCCGACCTTCCGGGTCATTGAAAGTGACGACCTCGCCGGTTGGCTTGTGATAAGCCAGGATGCGCGGCGTGGGCGGGGAGATGCGCACGCGGATCGGCTTGCCGGCCACGCGCACGTTGTCGCCAAACGAGATGCGCTGGCCGATGTGGGCCACCTCGCCGTTCACCTCGATCTTGCCCTGGGCAATCATGTCCTCGATGTCGCGGCGCGAGCCAACGCCGGCCTGTGCCAACACCTTTTGCAACTTCGGGGCATCGGGCTCGGGCGCCAGCACGCGCTTGTTGTCCGGCTCGACCTGGGCTTCGTCATCACCGATGACTTCGTCCGTAACTTCGGTGTCGTCATCACCGTCTTCGGCATCGAAAGCACCGGCCAGCACATCGGCAAAGCGTTCGCCAACGGCGGCCAGCAACTCGGGAGCCGGGGCGACTGCCTGATTTGGACTGGAATGGGCCCGTGGCGAGCGAGCATCCAGCGCGCCTTCAACGCGTTCCAGGCCTTCCACGCCTTCAACGCCGTCACTGCGGTCTTTACGGCCACGGCGGCGATTGCGATTGCGCCCAGTGCGCTCACCCACCTCCGCGCCCGCCTCGGTACCGTCTGCCGATGCGGCCTCGACCACGGCGTCAGGCGCAGCTTGTGCGTCGACGGCAACTGTCACCGGTGCTTCCGGTGCCATGCTGAACAGCGGCTGCTGCTCGGCCACGGGCTCGATCACCAGCTCGACCTTTTTGCGGGGCGCGCGCTTTTTCGGCGCTTCTTCAGCAACGGCTGCAACCTCGACCACCGCTTCCGCAGCCACTTCCGCAACCACATCCACCACCACTTCCGGTGTCGGCTTCTTGGCCGCCGTCTTGCGTGGGGCGCGCGGCTTGGGCTCGGCGCTCACCTCGGCGGGGGCTTCAGTGGCAACTTCAGTAGCAACTTCAGTAGCAACTTCAGTGGCAACTTCAAGCGCAGCCTCGGCCACCACTTTCGGCTTGGCCGGCGCTCGTTTGCGCTTGGGCGCAGCGGCGTCAGTGGCAGGAGCGATGTTGTCGTTCGGGAGATCGGTGTCGTTGGAGTTCATGCGTGGGCTTGCACCTGTTCGGCGGCGTCAGACGGGGGTGGATCCGGCTGTGCCGGTGGGGTGGAAACGCCTGCATCGGGTTCAACAGGCGAGGGAAACAAAGAATCGGTCAGCGCTTGAAGCGGCGCTGCGCTGCCCGCATCAAGCAAGGGCAATTGGGTCAGGCTGGCCAGCCCCAGGTCATCGAGAAACTGCCGTGTGGTCGCCAGCAAAGCCGGGCGACCCGGTGCCTCGCGGTGGCCAATCGCTTCGATCCAGCCGCGGTCTTCGAGCTGCTTGACGATCTGCGTGGCGACGGCAACGCCGCGAATGTCTTCGATGTCGCCGCGGGTGACAGGCTGACGGTAGGCAATGATGGCCAGGGTTTCGAGCACGGCACGAGAGTAACGGGGTGGTTTTTCGGGGTGCAAACGGTCAAGGTATTCACGCAACTCCGGCCGGCTCTGAAAACGCCAACCGGAGGACACAGCCACCAGCTCAACGCCGCGACCTGCCCAGTCTTGCATCAGCTCGTCAAGCACGAGGCGCAGCGTGTCGGGGCCGACAGCGTCGGCGAACAGGCTGCGCATCTCGCGCAGGGTCAAAGGCTGCTGGGCGCAAATTAGCGCGGTCTCGAGGACGCGCTTTGCATCCTGTGTGTTCATTGACTTTCGTCATCCATACCGCCGTGGCGGATCGTTGGGGATCCAGGGCCTCGTGTTGACCTTGACGACAGCACGTCAGCAACAACACAGAGGAGCGCAAGGAGCGGGCTGTTTTGAGGTTTGTCAGCACCTCAGGGCGGCGAGCCCATCGACATTGCCGCTTCGCAGCAGTTTGCGCGATTGTAATGCGCTCAAGCGGCTGCGGCGGGCAACTCGGGCACCGGCAGGCCCAGCTTTTCCCAGGCAGATGCCAAATCCTGTGGCAAAGGCGCATCAAATTGCTGCGGTTCGCCGGTGATCGGGTGGTCAAAAGTCAGCCGCGCCGCATGCAGGGCCTGGCGCGTCAGGCCCAGGGCCAGCACGCCACCGTAGAGCGGATCGCTGACGATGGGATGGCCCTTGTAGGCCAGGTGGACGCGGATCTGGTGGGTGCGGCCGCTGTGCAACACGCAGTGGACGGCGCTGATGCTGCGGGTACCGGTTTCGCTGACTTCTTCGCCCTGGCCGAGCAGATACACATCGGTGCGCGACGGTTTGCCGGTGGCCAGCACGGCCATCTTCACGCGCGAAATCAGGTCGCGCTTGAGCGGCGCCTCGATCACCATTTCGTCCGGCACACGGCCGAAGGCCAGCGCCAGGTATTCGCGGTGCACCTCGCGCGCGCCGATCATGCGCACCAGGGCCGTGACCGCCTCCAAGGTCTTGCCCACCACCATCGCACCGGAAGTGTCCTTGTCGAGCCGGTGCACGATGCCGGCCCGCGCCAGGGTCGCTGCCGCCGGGTGATAAGCCAGCAGCGCGTTCATCAAGGTGCCCGACCAGTTGCCCGCCGCCGGATGGACCACCATGCCGGGCGACTTGTTGACGATCAGCAGGTGCTCGTCTTCAAAAATAATGTTGAAGGGCAAAACCTCGGCGCGGAAAGCGCGGCTTTCCTCGGTGGGCATCAACTCGATGCTGACTCGCTGACCGGCCAACAACTTGCGCGAATCCTTGGTGACGGCGACGCCATCGATCAAGACGCAGCCGCGCTCAACCAGGCTTTGCAAATGATTGCGCGAGAACTCGGGGGCCAATTGCACCAGCCAGCGGTCGAGCCGTTGGCCGTGGCCATCGGCCAGCACCTCGGCTTGGCGGATTTCGGCGGGGTCCGCAAAACCGTCTTGTTCTTCTTCGCTGCCGCTGGCGGCGTCGTCGTCCCGTGCAGGCAAAGCCTGAACCATATAATTGCGCCTCGTATTCAGCGTGGGGGCTGAGAAATTGCCCCGTAGGGATCATGATCGATAAAAGCGTGGAGCGCCGCCCGGCGCAGGTGTCCAAGGGCTGGCTCAATGTCGCTTTGGCTGTGGCCTTGACGGCCCTCGCGGCCTGTTCGTCGGCCCCGAAAGATGACCCGAATTCCCAGGCCAGTCTCGACAAATTGTACGCAGACGCGAAAGAAGACCTGAATTCGGGCAGCTACGAGCGCGCCATCAAGGCCCTGGAGCGTATTGAAGGCCGCGCTGCGGGCACGGTGATGGGTCAGCAGGCCCAGCTTGACCTGGCCTGGGCCAACTTCCGCAGCGGCGAGCGTGCGGCGGCCCTGACGACGCTGGACCGGTTCATCAAGCTCAACCCTTCCAGCCCGGCGCTCGACTACGCGCTGTACTTGAAGGGCATCGTCAACTTCAACGAAGACCTGGGCCTGTTCGGCCGCATCGCCAGCCAGGATATTTCCGAGCGCGATCAGCAGGCCTCACGCGATGCGCTGTTGGCTTTTAAGCAGGTTGTGGAGCAGTTCCCCGACTCCAAATACGCGCCCGATGCCGGCGTGCGGGTGGACTACATCACCAACACCCTGGCGGTCTACGAAGTGCATGTGGCGCGCTACTACTACAACCGCGCCGCCTATGTGGCCGCCGCCAACCGTGCACAGCAGGCGGTGGCCGAGTTTCAGTACGCCCCGGCCACCGAAGAAGCGTTGTTCCTGATGGTGCAGAGCTATGACAAGCTGGGCCTGAAGCCGCTGCGCGACGACGCCGAGCGCGTGTTGCAGAAGAACTTCCCGAACAGCGTGTACCTGAGCGATGCCTCGGGTGGGCGCAAGAAGAGTTGGTGGCGATTCTGGTAAGTCAGAGCCTGTAAAAAAGCGCACCACGGTGCGCTTTTTTAGTTCCGGCACCACGTCGATGTTCGACATGAGCCTCCTCTGAAACAGGGCCTCCGGCTCTGTTTTTATGCCTGCCGCTCTTCGTTCAGCAGGGTCAGCCAGTCAATCACCTGCTGCTCGTCGGCCAGCGGCGTCATCGGCGGCAGCGCGGCGCGCAGGCGGCGACCGTAATTCATCGTCGCCATGCGGGGGTCGCAAACCACCAGCAGGCCGCGATCCTGCTCGGTGCGGATCAGCCGCCCACCGCCCTGCTTCAAGGCGATGGCCGCCTCGGCGATGAAATAGTGGGCGAAGGCGTTCTTGCCGGCCGCCTCCAGCCGCTGCACCCGCGCCTCAACCAGCGGATCGTTCGGCGGCGGGAACGGCAGCTTGTCGATCAGCACGCATTGCAGGCTGTCACCGGGCACGTCGATGCCTTCCCAAAAGCTGGCCGAGCCAACCAGCACCGCGCGCGGGTTGTCGATGAATTGCTGCAAGAGCAGGCGCTTGGGGCTGGCACCCTGCTGCAAGACGGTGATCGCGTCGCCCGCAGCCTCAAATTCGCCGCGCAACGCGTCACCAATGGTTTGCAAGGCCCGCAGGGTGGTCGTCAGCACGAAGGTGCGGCCACCCAGGGCGCGAGCGCAGCGGGCGGCCAATCCGGCTACCTGAAACGGATGATCGGGCTCGTTGGGCTTGGGAAAGTTGCGCGGCACGTACAGCCGCGCATGCTCGGCGTAATTGAAGGGGCTGCCAACGCGCAACACCGTGGCGCTGTCCAGGCCCGCCGGCTCGGTGAACCAGGTCAGCCGCTCGTCGTCACCCAGGGTGGCCGAGGTAAAGATCCAGGCCTTGGGCGCGGCGGCCAGCGCTTCCTGCATCGCCTCACGGATGTCCAGCGGCGATTCGACCAGGCGGGCTTGATGGGGGCTCAGATCGATCCAGCGCACATCAGCTGGCTCGGGCGCGTGGGCGAACACTTCGGCCAGCTTCCTGAGCATTACTGCACGCTCATGCAAGCGTAAAAAATCGGGCGAGGTTTCCATCACCGTGGCCAGCATGTCGACGGCCAGCTCCAGCACCGTCATCACCTCGCTCACGGCCTCGGCAAAACCTGGCCGTTCGGCACGCTCTTTCCAGGCCAGCTTGAGGATGCCGCGCACCTCTTTCAATGACCCAGCGCAGGCCAGGCGCAGTTCGCGGGCGGCGCGCTCAAGCTTGGCCGCCAAGGCCTGCCAGTCTTGCAGCCCGCGCGCTTGCGCCAGACCCAAACCCAGGGTGTCGCGGCTGAAATCGAGCAGTTGCGAGGTGCCCAGCATCGTGCCCAAGAACTGCACACCCGCCTCGGCCAGTTGATGGGCCTCGTCGAATACCGCCAGCTCGACGCTGGGCAGCAACTCGGCCACGCCGCTGTCGCGCAGGGTCATGTCGGCAAAGAACAGGTGGTGATTGACGACCACCACGTCGGCGTCCATCGCATCGCGCCGTGCCTTCACCACATGGCAGTTGCGAAACTCGGGGCAGTCGGAGCCCAGGCAGTTGTCGCGGTTGGAGCTGACCAGGGGGATCACCGGCGAGCGCTCATCCAGCCCGTCCAGCTCGGCAAAATCGCCACTCACCGTCTGCATCGCCCAGCGCTCGATGCGGGCCAGGGCCAGCACGGCGCGGCGGTCGGGCAACTCGCCGGTCAGACGCGCCTGGTTCATCCGGTGCAGGCACAGATAACTGCCCCGGCCCTTCAGCAAGGCGATCCGGACCGGCACCTGCAAGGCCGTGCAAAGCCGTGGCAGATCACGCAAAAAAAGCTGGTCTTGCAAGCTCTTGGTGGCGGTGCTGATCAGCGCCCGACTGCCCGACAGCAAGGCGGGCACCAGGTAGGCGAAGGTCTTGCCGACGCCGGTGCCTGCCTCAACCACCAAGGTCTCACGATGCGCGATGGCATGAGCCACAGCCTGGGCCATTGCCAACTGCTGTTCGCGCGGCTGGTAGCCGGTATCACCCCGTGCTAGCGGCCCGCCGACATCGAAGGCGGCAGCCACCCATTGCTCCAGCTCGCTGGGGCCGTTGTCAGGGATGGATTCAGGGGGCTCGTCGTCGGGCCAAGGCAAATCGAGATCAGCGTCCACTCAGGCCTTTTTGTCCGGGTCACAAGCAATTTCCGTCCGCACGATCAGGTCACGCAAGACCAGTCGGCGCTTCTTCAGCCGCCGCAGGCTCAGCTCGTCCAAGGGCTGAACCAGGGCGGCGCTGTCCACCAGCACGTCGAGATCAGCATGTTCCATGCGCAACTCGATCAAACGCCGTGACAACGAGTGAAGTTGTTCATCCATGAGGGCCTGAATGAGCGTCGAATGCGGCGGCTTGGGGGTGCATAAGCGATTATAGTTTTTGGCATGACTCGCACCTCCACAGGTTTCAGCCTGAGCGCCGCAACCGGCACCCATCGCGGGGACCGGACTTACCAACAAGACCAAGTCGAAGTTATCGCCCATCCGCGCGTCAGCGGCTGCCTGCTGGCCGTGGTGGCCGATGGCATGGGGGGCAAGAGCGGCGGGCGCAAGGCAGCCGACCAGGTGGTGCTGACGGCACAGCAGCTGTTCGAGCGCTATGTGCCGGGCGAAGAATCCGCCGAAGAGTTGCTGGCGCAGATCGTCTCTGAAGCCCACCTGATGATCAAGCTGACCGCGATCTCGGCCGAGGAAGAGCCGCACAGCACCTTGGCCGCCTTCATGATCAACGCGAACCGGCGCTGCTACTGGATTCATTCGGGCGATTCCCGCATCTACCTGTTCCGCGGACCGAACCTCATCAAGCGCACGCTGGATCATTCGTTTGTCCAGCGGCTGGTGGACGAAGGCACGATCAGTGAAGCCGAGGCCAGCGTGCATCCGCAGTCCAATCTGCTGACCGGTTGCCTGGGCACGGTGCAAGAGCCGAGCTCCAGCGCCGAGTGCATTGAAGCGCTGGAAATTGGCGACACCTTGATGTGCTGCAGCGACGGCTTGTGGCATTACTTCACCCCGAATGAAATCGGCAGCGTGCTGCACAGCCTGGCCCCGCGCGAGGCGGCTGCCCTGCTGATCGACCGGGCACGTCAACGGGCCAAGGGCAGCGGCGACAACCTGTCGCTGGCGATTGTGCGATTGCAGCCCTTGGCCGAATAAGACTCAGGGGCGCGGCGCCGAGCTGGCAGAGGCCACCGCCGCTGCCACCACCGCTGCCACTTCGGCCTGCGTCGGCAAGGGCAAGGCCACGCCGGGCTTTTTGCCACTGCGGGCGCGTGCCTCGGCACGCTGCTGCTGGGCCTGCACCCGCAACTGCTGTTGATACTGGCGGGCCACCAACTGATCACGGTTGGCCCGCGCGGTCTGCGCATCTGCCGCAGCCTGCTTGCGCAACAGCTTGGCACGTACTTCCGGGTCGGCAGCACGGGGCGTGCGGGGCGGATTGCTGGCAGCGCTGTTGACCGGGATGGCAACGACGGCAGGGCTGGCAACAGCGGCAGAAACGTCAGCAACGGCAGCAACGGCAGCAACGGGGGCCTTCAAAGCCTCAGTACGGCGGCGGCCCTCCTCGGCTGCAAATTCTCGCTGCCGCTCGGCCACCCTCACCCTTTGTGCAGCGGCACGCTCGATGCGCTCGCGGGCATCCATGGCTTCAAGCTTGGCGATCAGGGGACTGAGCGCGGCGCTGTGGCGGGCACGCAATTCGTCCAAACAAGCGTTGACCGCAAAACGGGCTTCGCAGACCTCGGTGTCACGGGCCAATTGAGCATCCAGCGCGCCGCGCTGCAATTGGAGGGTGCGTCGATCCGCGTCGTCGTCGGCCTGCGCCGTCAGCGCGCAGGCGGCGATGCCGAGGGCAATCAGGGGCAACGGTTTCATGGCAGGCCAGGCAATCAGGTCAGCGAATCAGGTCAGGGACGTGTCCACCTCGCGCCGCGAGAGCGCCAGGTATTCGGACGACTGCATCTCCTGCAAGCGGGAGACAGTGCGCGCAAACTCATTCGCCATCGGGCCTTCGGTGTAGAGCTGCTCGGCCGGCACAGCGGCCGACATCACCAGTTTGACGCGGCGGTCGTACAGCACGTCGATCAGCCAGGTGAAGCGGCGCGCCTCGCTGGCAAGGCGCGGCGGCATCTCGGGCACGTTCGACAGCAACACCGTGTGGAACTGGCTGGCCAATTCCAGGTAGTCGTTCTGCGAGCGCGGGCCACCGCACAGCGTCTTGAAGTCGAACCAGACAATGCCGCCCGCCCGTCGACGGGCGCGGATTTCGCGCTGCTCGATACGCAGCACCGGGCTTTCATCCCGGGCCTCGGCAAGCCCGTCGAAGGCGGCTGTCAGCGCCGCATCAGCGTCTTCGCCCAGCGGCGTGTGATAGAGCGCCACATGGTCCAGCGTACGGCGTCGGTAATCGAAGCCGTTGTCCACGCTGAGCACTTCGAGCTTGTCGTTGAGCAGGGCGATGGCCGGCAGGATGCGGTCGCGGTGCAAGCCATTCGGATACAGATCGTCCGGCTTGAAATTGGACGTGGTGACGATGCTGACCCGGTGGCGGAACAGCGAATCGAGCAACCGGTAAAGGATCATCGCGTCGGTCACGTCCGACACATGGAACTCGTCAAAACAGATCAGACGAAAACGCTGGGCGATGCGTTTACCCAGCTCTTCCAACGGGTCCGCAATGCCCTTCAGTTCCTGCAGTTCACGGTGCACCTCGCGCATGAACTCATGGAAGTGCAGCCGCGTCTTGCGCGTTAGCGGCACGGCCTGGAAAAAGCAGTCCATCAGAAAGCTTTTGCCCCGGCCGACGCCGCCGTACATGTAGACGCCGCGCGGCAAGGGCGGACGCATCAGCAGCTTGGTCACCGCATTGCCACGGCGGGCCTTGTAGTCGTCCCATTCGTCCTGACAGCGCTGCAAGGCCGCCACCGCACGCAGTTGTGCCGGATCGGCGGTGTAGCCGCGCTCGCGGAGGGTCTGCTCGTAGAGCGCGGTGACTGCAGTCACGTCAGAAGTTCAGGGTCCGCTTGTCGATCGCCAGTGCTGCTTCCTTGGTCGCCTCGGACAGCGACGGATGCGCGTGGCAGATGCGGGCGATGTCCTCGGCCGAGGCCTTGAACTCCATCGCGACCACGGCCTCGGCAATCAGCTCCGACGCCTGCGGGCC
>JBBQKT010000048.1:0-14376 GCA_038327205.1 Burkholderiales bacterium
TTTGAACCAGGTGCAGGGCCGCTTGCCCGCAGCGGCGAAGGCCTCGCTCGGGCCGGACGCCACGGGGGTCGGCTGGATTTATCAGTACGCGCTGGTTGACCGCAGTGGCACACAGGACGCCGGGCAACTGCGCGCCTTGCAAGACTGGTTCCTGAAGTACGAGCTGAAGACGGTGCCGAATGTGGCCGAGGTCGCCTCGGTCGGCGGCATGGTGCGCCAATACCAGGTCGTGCTCGACCCCGACAAACTCGCGGCCTACGGCATCGCCCACACCAAAGTCATCGAGGCCTTGCAGAAAGCGAACCAGGAGGCCGGTGGTTCGGTGCTGGAACTCGGCGAGGCCGAATACATGGTGCGTGCCTCGGGCTATCTGCAGGGGCTGGATGACTTCCGCAAGGTGCCGTTGATGACCAATGCGGCCGGGGTGTCGGTGCGCTTGGGCGATGTGGCGCGCATCCAGATCGGGCCCGAGATGCGGCGCGGCATTGGCGAACTGGATGGCGAGGGCGAGGCCACCGGCGGCGTGATCGTGATGCGCTCGGGCAAGAACGCGCTGGAGACGATTGCGGCGGTCAAGGCCAAGTTGAAGACCTTGCAGGCGAGCCTGCCCAAGGGCGTTGAGATCGTGCCGGTCTACGACCGCGCCGGCCTGATCGAACGCGCGGTCGAAAACCTGACCTACAAACTCGGCGAGGAGTTTCTCGTCGTCGGCGTCGTCTGCTTTATCTTCCTGTTCCACCTGCGCTCCGCCCTGGTGGCCATCATCTCCCTGCCACTGGGCATCCTGGCCGCCTTCATCGTGATGCGCTACCAGGGCGTGAATGCCAACATCATGTCGCTCGGCGGCATTGCGATTGCCATCGGCGCGATGGTTGATGCGGCGGTCGTGATGATCGAGAACGCCCACAAGCATCTTGAACACTGGGGCCACGCCCATCCCGGCGAAAAGCTCGAAGGCGAGGCACGCTGGCGCGTCATCGGCGACGCGGCGGCCGAGGTCGGGCCAGCGCTGTTTTTCTCGCTGCTGATCATCACCCTGTCCTTCATCCCGGTGTTCACGCTCGAAGCGCAAGAGGGCCGCTTGTTCGCACCGCTGGCCTTCACCAAGACTTACGCGATGGCAGCCGCTGCCGGCCTGTCGGTGACCTTGATCCCGGTGCTGATGGGCTACTTGATCCGTGGCCGCATCCCGGACGAGACGAGCAATCCGCTCAATCGCCTGCTGATCGCGATCTATCGGCCGCTGCTGAACAGCGTGCTGCGGGCACCCAAGTTGACGCTGGTCGTCGCGGCCGTCCTGCTGGTCCTGAGCCTGTGGCCGCTGCAGCACATCGGCGGTGAGTTCATGCCCCGGCTTGATGAAGGCGATCTGCTCTATATGCCAACCGCCCTGCCGGGCCTGTCTGTCGGCAAGGCGGCGGCGCTGCTGCAACAGACGGACCGATTGATCAAGACGGTGCCCGAGGTGTTGAGCGTCTACGGCAAGGCCGGCCGTGCCGAGACGGCGACCGACCCGGCACCGATGGAGATGTTCGAGACGACGATCCAGTTCAAACCCAAAGCCGAATGGCGGCCGGGTATGACGCAGGACAAGCTGGTTGACGAACTGGACCGCATCGTCAAGGTGCCGGGTCTTGCCAACATCTGGGTGCCGCCCATCCGCAACCGCATCGACCTGCTCGCCACCGGCATCAAGAGCCCGGTGGGCGTGAAGGTGGCCGGCCCCGACCTGGCGATGATCGACCGCCTCAGCGGCGAGATCGAGAAGGCCTTGAAGGACGTGCCGGGTGTCAGCAGCGCGCTGGCCGAGCGCCTGACCGGCGGGCGCTATATCGACGTGAACATCCGCCGCGACGATGCGGCACGCTTCGGCATGAACATCGCGGACGTGCAATCGGTGATCAGCTCGGCCGTCGGTGGCGAAAACATCGGCGAGACGGTGGAGGGCTTGCAGCGCTTTCCGATCAATGTGCGCTACCCGCGGGAGCTGCGCGATTCGCTGGAAAAGCTGCGCAGCCTGCCCATCGTCAACGAGCGCGGGGCGCGGCTGCTGCTGTCCGATGTAGCCACCTTGCGCATCACCGACGGCCCGCCGATGCTGCGCAGCGAGAACGCACGGCTGGCGGGCTATGTCTATGTGGACATCCGCGGCCGCGATCTGAGCGGCGCGGTGCAGGACATGCAGCGTGCAGTGGCGAAAACCGTGGCCCTGCCGGCCGGCTATTCGATCAGCTGGTCGGGCCAGTTCGAGTTTCTGGAGCGGGCCACGGCCAAGCTGAAAGTGGTCGTGCCCTTCACGCTGCTGATCATCTTGGTGCTGCTTTACCTGACGTTTTCTGCCTTTGACGAGGCCTTGCTCATCATGGCCACACTGCCCTTTGCCCTGGTTGGCGGCATCTGGTTGCTGTACTTGCTCGGCGACAACTTTTCGGTGGCCGGTGCGGTGGGCTTCATCGCGCTCGCCGGGGTGTCGGCCGAGTTCGGCGTGATCATGCTGCTCTACCTGAAGACCGCGTGGAACGAGCGGCTGGCGCAGGGCAAGTCCAGCGCCGAAGACCTGCTCGACGCGATCCGGGAAGGTGCTGTCCTTCGGGTGCGGCCGAAGGCAATGACGGTGGCGGTGATCCTGGCTGGTCTGCTGCCGATCATGTGGGGCACCGGCACCGGCAGCGAGGTGATGCAGCGCATCGCAGCACCGATGGTGGGCGGCATGATCACCGCGCCGCTGCTGTCGATGTTCGTGATTCCGGCGGTCTACCTGCTGATGCGGCGGCCGCGTCGGGCCGGGGCCCGCCGATGGGCGTTCTGGAGAGGCCGTCGTTCGGCCGTCTGAGCGTGAGGAAAACCGTGAGGAAAACTGCCTTACGCCTGTCACACAGCGCCACCACACTCGCGCCTTGTTTGTTCACTCACCCTGACACAAGGACACGACCATGGGACGCCCCAGCCACACCAAACCCGCCATCACCGGCAGCAACCGCCGCGACTTCTTCAAGCGCTCCGGCGCGACCACGGTGGCCGTTGCGGCTGCCGCGCAGCTCTTGCCGCTGGCTGCCAATGCCGCCACCGTCTCAATCGTGTTCCAGCACGGCGTGGCCAGCGGTGATCCGCTGACCGACCGGGTGATCCTGTGGACGCGGGTGACGCCAGCGGCCATCAAATCGTCAATCGCCGTCAGCTACGTCGTCGCCACCGACCCTGCCCTGACCCAGGTGGTGCTGCGCGGCGCGACCAAGACCAATCCGGGCCGCGACAACACGGTCAAGGTGGACGCGCTCGGCCTGCGCGCCAACACGACGTATTACTACCAGTTCACCGCCGAAGGCGCTTCAAGCCCGGTCGGCCGCACCAAGACGCTTCCGGTCGGCCCGACCAGCAGCCTGCGCATGGCGGTGGTGAGCTGCTCCAACCACGCCTACGGTTACTTCAACGCCTACGGCCGCATCGCCCAGCGCGCCGACCTGGACCTGGTCATGCATCTGGGCGACTACATCTACGAATACGGCGCCGGCCAATACGGCACGGCCCGCACGCCTGAGCCCGCCAACGAGATCGTCAGCTTGAGCGATTACCGTCAGCGCCACGCCCAGTACAAGCGCGACGTCGATTCACAGGCGATGCACCGCCAGCACCCGCTGGTCGCCATCTGGGACGACCACGAGACCGCCAACAATTCGTACAAGACCGGCGCCGAAAACCACCAGCCAGGCACCGAGGGCGACTGGGCCACCCGTGTTGCCAGCGCCCTGCAGGCCTATTACGAATGGATGCCGGTGCGCCCGGTGGACACGGCCAACCTGCGCAAGAACAACCGCTTCTACGCCTACGGCGATCTGGCCGATCTGATCATGCTGGAAGAGCGCGTCAGCGCCCGTTCGGAGCAGCTGACGACCGCCACCCACCCCACCCCCTTCGGCGCCGGTTTCAACCAGACCGACCCCGGCTACGGCGACGCCAGCCGCACCCTGCTGGGCGCCGATCAGGAAGCCTGGCTGGCCGACCGTCTGCGCAGCACACCCGCCCGTTGGAAGATGTTGGGCCAGGGGGTGATGTTTGCCCAGTTGAAGGGCGTGGCGGCGGCCAATTCGGCCGGCGGCGGCACCTTTTTGAACAGCGACCAGTGGGATGGCTATCAGCCCGCCCGCGACCGCATCTACGACGTGCTCAAGGGCGATGCCACGCACGCGCCGGTGGGCAATGTGGTGGTGCTGACCGGCGACATCCACAGCGCCTGGGCGGCCGATCTGACGCAAGACCCGAACAACAACAACACCGCCACCGGCGGCTACAACCCGGCCACCGGCGCGGGCTCGCGCGCGGTCGAGTTCGTCGGCACCTCGGTCAGCTCGCCCGGCGTCGACAGCGACACCACCGGGCAGATCGCCGGTGGCCTGCGCTTTTACAACCCGCACTTCAAGTACATCAACCTGACCCGGCGCGGCTACATGCTGCTGGACGTTAACCGCGACCGTGCGGTCTGCGAATGGTGGTATCTCGACACCGTGGCCAGCCCCAGCAATATCGAAACCTTCGCGACCGCCTTTGCCGTTGCCTTCGGCACGAACCACCTGGTGCCTGCCGTGCAAACCACGCCGCGCGCCAACCCGCCGCTGTTGGCACCCTGATTCAGAAAGAACATCATGACAAAAGCCCAATCCTTCGCTCGCCTGGCCATTACCACCTTGGCCCTCGGCAGCGCACTCGCCGCACAGGCTGCCGATTTCAATTTCGCCGGACAGCTGGTCACTCAAAAAGACGTGGTGCAGTTCGACTTCACGCTGGCCACACCCAGCACGGTCAGCATCTGGACCGATTCCTGGCAATCGGGCCTGAACTTTGACCCGCAGCTGGCCCTGTTTGATGGCAGCCACACGCTGCAGACGGTGTTTGCCGATGGCGGCGACAGCGTCTCGCCAGCGACGGCCGGCTTTTTCGATGACGGCCAGACTTTCGCGCCGCTTGCCGCCGGACGCTACCGCCTGACCCTCAGCGCCTATTCCAACGACCCGACCGGCCCGACGCTGGCGAATGGTTTCACCTATGACGGCGCGGCCCCCATCGCGCTGGCAGACTGGAACCAACCCGGCTACAACATCAACGCCAACGACCAAAAGGGTGGCGCTTGGGCGGTCCACTTCAGCGGTGTCGAGCAGGCCGCCGTCGTGCCTGAACCCGCCAGCCTGCTGCTGATGTTGGCAGGGCTGCTGGGCATTGCCGTCGTCGCCCGCCGTCGCAACGTGTAGGAAGCCGCTCACACAGGCTGGGGCGGCCTGCTGATGGCGGGTCGTCCCACGCTCATGCAAACTCAATTCATCTTGATGATGAAGGAGACTTCCATGAACAAATCGTTGGCATTCAAATCAACCGTTGGCAGCATTGCCTTGGCCGCCCTCTTTCTGTCCGGCTGCGCCAATATGAGCGAGCGTGAAAAAGGTACGGCTCAGGGCGCAGGCATCGGCGCGATTGCCGGCGCCATCATCAGCTCGGCCACCGGCGGCAATGCCGGCACGGGCGCGGCCATTGGCGGCGCGCTGGGTGCCGTCGGCGGCAATGTCTGGTCGAAGCGTCAGGAAGACCGTCGCGTCGCGTTGGAACAGGCCACGCGCGGCACCGGCGTTGAAGTCAGCCGCACGGCTGATAACCAGCTGCGCTTGAACATCCCCAACGATGTGTCCTTCGACACCGGCAGCGCGGCCATTCGCCCGGCCATGCGCAATGTGCTCGATCCGTTTGCGGGCGAGCTGCGTGGTGACCGCAACAACCGCATCAGCATCATCGGCCACACCGACAGCACCGGCTCCGACGCCACCAACAACCAGCTGTCCGTGCAGCGCGCCGAAAGCGTTCGCGACTATTTGGTGACGCGTGGTGTGCCGAGCGAGAACGTGCAAACCGCCGGGCGTGGTGAGCGCGAGCCAGTGGCTGAAAACTCGACCGATGCAGGCCGCGCCCGCAACCGCCGCGTCGAGATCTATTTGCGCGAGCCTTCGGGCAGCTGACCAGTGACCGCGCAACCCGGGCCGAGCGGCTTTTCGCGCGCGCCGGGTTTGCGCAGTTCCGGTCGGTCGTGGGGGATATAACCCATCCAAAACCAAGGCAGGCAGGTGGCGGGCGGCCCGATCAGCAGCTCGGCCGCCTCGTGAAACAGCTTGTCTGCGTTCGCACTGTTCGACAGCATCACAAGCCCATCGCGGCTGCTGACAAAGCCGAGGGCAAAGTTATTGATGCCCTCGTCATTGCCCTCCTTGAAGAACGCCGGGCCCCGCGGTGATCGGTATACGACCCAGCCCAGGCCTGCCGACAGCGCAATGCCCTGGTTGACCGTGGTTTCGCCCGGCCAGTGCGACGGGAACTGTTGCGGCGAGACGATGGCGATTTGCGCCGACAGCATCTGCTTGTGCGACGAGGCCGACAAACCCTCACCGCGCAACACGCCCGCAAGAAACGCCGCGTAATCATTCAGCGTCGTGTCCATCGACCCTGCGGCCCGAGCAGTTTGCCTTCTCGCATGACCGCGCGAGCTGCCGTCCACCGCATAGCCGGTGGCCGCATGAGCCGCAAAATCATCGCGCCAGACCAAGCTGGTATTGACCATGCCAAAGCGGTCGAACACCCGCTTTTGCATCAGTGCCGCCAGCGGCTCGCGGGTGCGCCCTTCAACAATCTTTTGCAGCAGTTGAATGCCCTCGCCGGAGTAGACATAGCGCTGTCCCGGCGAGTAGTTCAGGCTCAGCCTGCGGTCGGGGTTGATCCAGCGCCAGTTGATCAAGCCGCTGCTGTGCGACAGCAACATGCGCGGCGTGATTTCGCGCCAGCGCGGGTCTTCGGCCAGATCGGCATAGTCAGGGTACAGATGCAGGGGCAGGCGGAGTTGCAGGGGCAGCGGACGATCCAGGTCAATCACACCCTCGTCCACCAATTGCAGCACCAGGTAGGCGAATGCCGCCTTGGTCAGTGATGCGCCTGGCATCACCGTGTCGGTTTTCATCAGCTCGCTGCGCTCGCGGTCAGCCAGCCCATAGGCCTTGCTGAACACCAGCCGACCGTCGCGGATCAGCGCCACGGCAAGACCTGGCACTTGGGCCTCGGTCATCAAGTCCTGGAGTTGAGAATCCAGCGTGACGGGCTTGGCGGGCGGCGCTGTGCAAGCTGACAGGACAGCGAGCATCAAAGCGATCAGCAGGGCAAACGGCAGGGCAAACGGCAAAGCAAACGGCAGGGCAGCAAGACGGGTCATTTTTTGCGAAGGCGATAGGCGCGTGGAAGACTGCGCCAAGCATAGAGCCCCTCCCAACATGCCTTTTCAACATCTCCGAAGAACCTGCTGGGCGGCTGCGCTGGCCTGACGCCGTCGGTTGATGGCTTGGCTGGCGCAATCGAACGGACTTTCGGCCGGCACGATGGCGTCCCACAAGGACTACAGCGCGCAACCGGTCTGCCCCGGCGAACACCTCTATGCCTATCTTGAAAGCGGCTGGTTGAGGCAGGCCGTGGCGGCACGGATGGCCGGGATGTGTCCGTACGAAATCAAGGCTTGGCTGAGGACGCCCGACGGCTCTCGAACCACCGCCCCAGCAGCGCCCGCTCATCCTCGGTGATGCCGGTCGCGTTGTTCATGGGCATCAGCTTCAGCACCACCGCCTGCTGATACAGCGCCTGCGCGTTCTGTTCGATCAGCGCGGGGGTGTGGAGCTGGATGTTCTTCTGCACGACCAGCGCGTTGTGACACAGCACACAGCGCTGCTCGACGATGGCCTGCACCTGGGCCAAGGTTGGTGCAGCGGCCGAGACCGGCAGCGTTGATCGGGCAGGCGCCAGCCAGACCATCAGCGCTGCCAGGATCACCACGACGGCGATGACCAAGCCCCAGGCATTCACACCCTTATGCCGCTTGACGAAATACGTGCGCACCAGCGCGCCCGCCAGCATCAAGGCCACCAGCACAGCCCAGTTCTGCGCATGGCTGTAAAGCATGCCGTAGTGGTTGCTGAGCATGGCCACCAGCACCGGCAAAGTGAAATAGGTGTTGTGCACGCTGCGCTGCTTGCCACGCTGGCCGTGGATGGCATCGACCGGCCGACCGGCACGCATATCGGCAATCACCTGCTTCTGGCCGGGGATGATCCAGAAAAACACATTGGCGCTCATCGCCGTGGCGATCATCGCGCCGACGATCAGGAAGGCCGCGCGGCCGGCGAACAGCTGACAGGCGCCCCAAGCGGCGATGGCGATGAACACGGCGATCAGGCCCAGCACCCGGCCATCGTTGCCGATCTGACCATCTGCGGTGGTTCCCAAGCGGCGGCAAATCTGGTCGTAAACCAACCAGCCGGCGGCGAGAAAGCCCAGGGCCGCCGCAATCGCCGCCGGCGGCGTCCAGTCATGCACCCGGGTGTCGATCAAAAAGGTGCTGGCGTTGAACAAATACAAGGCCACGAACAGCGCGAAGCCGCTCATCCAGGTCCAGTAGCTTTCCCAGTAAAACCAGTGCAAGTGCTGGGGCAAACTGGCCGGGGCGACCATGTACTTCTGCGGGTTGTAAAAGCCACCGCCGTGCACCGCCCACAGCTCGCCATCCACGCCCTTGGCCTTCAAATCGGCGGCCGCAGGTTTGACGAGGTGGTTGTCCAGCCAGACGAAATAGAACGACGCGCCGATCCAGGCGATGGCGACGACCACGTGGAGGCTGCGCAGCAGCAGATTGGCCCAGTCGAGCAGGTAGGCTTGCATGGAAGGAATCGGTCGCGGTTGAAAGTGGCGAAGTGTAGGGACTGAATCTGGCTTGCAGGCTTCGTGCCAGCGTGGCCGCCCAAGATGGGCCGCCCGATGGCCGACACGCTGGAGCGCGTGGGCCACCGTCAGGCCCAGTTCAGCAGCCAGCACCGTCATGGTCAGGCCACTTTCGGTGTAGGCCTGTTACAGCGCCTCCTCGCGGCTGCTCTGCTCTCTAGGTATCGACAACAAAGAGGTCCTCACGCGGGTCATCGCACGAGGAAAAGTAGTCTCGCGCGCCCAGAAATCCGATGCGCAAAAGGGCGGGACATCGACCTGACCCCGATGCTCGTGATGCCGCCCGTCACCCCAGCGAAGGCTGGGGTCCAGTCGTTGCAGTCGCCGCAGTCGCCGCAGCCGTCGAGTTCGGCCTGGATGCCGCCCTGCGCAGGCATGACGGGCTGTCTTGCTGGCGACGGCGCAGCGTGCTCAGAAGCGTCATCATGGCCTCACCCAACAAGGAGACAAGCGCAATGAACATCCCCTCCCTCAAAGGCCAGGTCAGCGACGCCGAATGGCAGATCCGCTGCGACCTCGCGGCCTGCTACCGCTTGGTCGCCCGCTACGGCTGGAGTGACCTGATCTTCACCCACATCAGCGCCCGCCTGCCCGGCGACGAGCACCATTTCCTCATCAACCCCTACGGCCTGATGTTCGACGAGATCACCGCGTCCAGCCTGATCAAGATCGACTCGGCGGGCAATAAGCTGCAGGAGACGCCCTTTCCCGTCAACACCGCCGGCTTCATCATCCACTCGGCCGTTCACGCGGCGCGCCATGATGTGATGTGCGTGCTGCACACACACACCCGGGCAGGTGTCGCGGTGTCGGCCCAGGTGGGCGGCGTGCTGCCGATCTCGCAGCAAAGCACCTTTGTGCTGGCATCGCTGGGTTATCACGACTACGAAGGCGTGGCGATTCGCCCTGACGAACAGCCCCGGCTGCAGGCCGATCTGGGCCACAACACGTTTTTCTGCCTGCGCAACCACGGTCTGATGACGGTGGGCCGCAGCATCGCGGATGCGTTCCTGTCGATGTACACCTTTGAGTCCGCCTGCCAGATCCAGATTGGCGCGCAAGCCGGGGGCGGCGAGCTGACGCAGATCCCGCAAACGGTGCTAGACGGCACGGCCCACGCGATGAAGGTGCAGACCGGCGGCCTGGGCGGCGCGTTTGTGTGGCCCAGCTTGCTGCGCGAACTGGAACGCAAGGGCATGGGCGATTACGCGGTGTGACTTGGGCGCAGCGGGCCGGCGCAGGCCTTGTCCTACGCCTGAACCCGCCGCACGCCGATGCCCACCACGGGGGGCCACGCATAAATTAGAGGCTATCAACGCTGCGCTCGCAGCACCAGGAGCCAAACCATGCGCAACCAACCCCACACCCCGCAAATCAGTCTCAACCCGGCGACTGGCTACTCAGGCCTCGCCTGGGTGCCGACCTTGATGTTGGTGGCCTTGGTGGGCGCGGCATTGCTGGTGGTGATCCCGGCGGAAGCCGAGCCTTCTGCACCTGCAGCAAGCTCTTCAGCGGCATCCCGCTATCAACAAGACCGTAGCGCCTGCATGAATGGGCAATCGAACCAAGACCGCGCCACTTGCTTGAAAGAAGCGGGGGCGGCTCTTGCCGAAGCAAAGCACGGCGGTTTGAAAGTCACGGGTGCCACCGGTAGCCCGGCTGACCGGGCGGCCAACGCTTCGCAGCGCTGCATGACCCTGCCGGCTGAAGAATCGAAGGCTTGCATGGCCCGCATGCGGGGCGAAGGCAGCACCAGCGGCACGGCGGCCAGCGGTGGCATCTTGCGCGAACTGGTGACGGTACAGCCTGCTGCAAGTGCAGCCAGCACTGCGGTCAAGTAACCCGCAAATCCGGTTCCCGCAACATCACCGGCTCGATCGAGCCTGCCGCCACCCGGCGGCGCACAGCGTCGTCGATCTCGGCGGCATGGGCCAGATAAGTGGCCAGTGGCTCGTCATCCAAATTGCCTGGGTGGTAGCGATGGCGCAGGCTGTCTTTGCGGACAGTCGCGCCGATAAATGTGCCGCCGACGTCCACCCAAAAGCGCACGCAGCCGGAATCTTCATGAAAAAAAGCAGGATAGGACATGGTCACAGAGTGTAGTGACGATCGTCCGCTGCAGTCATTGCCGCCGATGGCGACTCAACATGCTGATGCCGCAAGGTACCTTCCCAGCAGCAAGCCACCGAAAAACAACGGTAGCGTCGTACCGGGGTGAACTTGCTGACCACCAGATCAAAAAAGTGGCGCGGCACCCGATAAAGCCTGCCCTGACAGGACGGGCAGCTCGGCTTGTGGTGGGAGGATTTGGCAGGGAGCATAGGCACTGACTGTGTGCCCCCGCGAACCCAATCTCTGTGCGGTGGCGCACATCGGCCTGTAGGTCAAAGCCGCTTGCCGCACGCCGCAGGCTGAAAACCTCAGCGTTGCGCAAGCAAGAGCAGCTGCGCCACCACCGCCAGCGCAATCACCTCGGGCTGCTTGCCTTTGATGCCGGGCAGGCCGATGGGGCTGGTGACCTGTGCAAGCTCGGCGTCGCTGAAGCCCCGCGCCCGCAGCCGCGCCCGAAAGCTCGCCCACTTGCTCTTGCTGCCAATCAGCCCGATGAAGGGCAGATCCCCCGCGCTGCGCTGGCGCAACAGGCAGGCCGCCAGCACATCCAGGTCTTCGGCGTGGCTGAAGCTCATGATCAGCACGCTGGCCCCCGGCCGCAAGCTGGCTACCGCCGCCTGCACCGGCTCCGAATGCTCCGCTTCGACATCACCCAGCAGCAGATCGGGCGGAAAAACCTCGTCGCGGCTGTCGACCCATTGCACGCGGCCCGGCAGGCGGCCGAGCAGTTCAACAATCGCACCACCCACATGGCCACCGCCAAACAGCGCCACGTTCAGGCCTGCTTCAGCCGGGCGCAGCCGTTCAGCCAGGCCAGGTGCATCCGCCGCCGTCAGCCGTTCATAGCGCAGGTGCACCACGCCGCCGCAGCACTGACCCAAGCTGGGGCCCAGGGCCACGCGTTGCATCACCGTGAGTTCATCGGACTCAGCCAACAACCGACGTGCCCGGGCCGTCGCATCAAACTCCAGCGCGCCGCCGCCAATCGTGTTGATGCAGGCCGCGCCGGTGACCGCCATCCACGCCCCCACCTCGCGCGGGCCGCTGCCTTCGACCTGCGCGACCGTCACCAGCACGGCCGGGCCGTCCTGCAAGACCTGCTGCAACTCGCGCCAGCGGTTCACCAGCACCACCGTCAGCTGCCCCGGTAGGTCGAGTACGACCAAGGGCTGGCCAGCAGGGGCACATGGAAATGCAGCGTGGCGTCGGCAATGCCGAACTCCAGCGGCACCTCGTCCAGAAACGGCGGCTCAGGCAGGACGACGCCACGCGACTGAAAGTACGCCGCCACACCAAACACCAGCCGGTAGCGGCCCGGCGTGAAGTCGTCGCCCTGCAGCAACGGGCCTTCATCGGCGCGGCCGTCGTCGTTCAAGACCAGGGACTTGAGCTGCTCGATGCCATCATGGCCGAGGCGATAGAGCCGCACCGTCATCCCGGCGGCGGGAGTGCCGTGCATGGTGTCCAAAACGTGCGTGGTCAGCTTGCCCATATCTTGCTTCCTTCGGTGGTCGATACACTCAATTTCACCATAGGGCTTTTCGAATAGCCGCCCCAGCGTCGTTCCTCCTCCTAGCCGTACCCATAGGTACTGTCTTCGTCGTCGTGCCTAGCCGGTACGACTATTTGAAAATCCCGAGGCTCAGCAAATTCCAAAGATGCCATGACAGCAAATTCCCGCTACGCCCGCGACCTGATCGGCTACGGCGAACGCCCACCCCACGCCCAGTGGCCTGGCCAGGCCCGCATCGCCGTGCAGTTCGTTTTGAACTATGAAGAAGGCGGCGAGAACTCGGTCCTGCATGGCGATGCCGGCAGCGAGCAGTTCCTGTCCGAAATGGCCAACCCACCTTCTTATCCCGAGCGCCATCTGAGCATGGAGAGCATCTATGAATACGGCTCGCGCGCGGGGGTCTGGCGGTTGCTGCGCGAGTTCGAGCAGCGCGCGCTGCCACTGACCGTTTTTGGCGTGTCGATGGCGCTGCAACGCCACCCGGAGCTGACCCGCGCCCTGGTCGAACTGAACCACGAAATCGCCTGCCACGGCTGGCGCTGGATCAGCTACCAGAACGTCGATGAAGCGACCGAGCGCGAGCACATGGAACGCGGCATGGACATCTTGCAAAAGCTGATCGGCGAGCGCCCGTCCGGCTGGTACACCGGCCGCGACAGCCCCCGCACCCGCCGCCTGGTGGCCGACTTCGGCGGCTTCGAATACGACAGCGACTATTACGGCGACGACCTGCCCTTCTGGCTGCAGGTCAAAAAGACCGACGGCAGCCTGGCCCCGCACCTGGTCGTGCCCTACACGCTCGACTGCAACGACATGCGCTTCGCCCTGCCCCAGGGCTTCAGTCACGGCGATGAGTTTTTTGAGTACCTGCGCGACAGCTTTGATGTCCTCTACGCCGAAGGCGAAGACGCGCCCAAGATGCTGAGCATCGGCATGCACTGCCGACTGCTGGGCCGGCCCGGCCGGATGCGGGCGCTGCAACGTTTTCTGGATCACATTGAAAAACATGACCGCGTGTGGGTCTGCCGCCGGGTCGACATTGCGCGGCACTGGCGTGCGACGCACCCCTTTGATGCAGCGAAGGCGTTTGTATGGGAATGAGCTTGGATCAATTGAACGCTGCGACTGCGGCCGAGTTCGTCGCCCTGCTGGACGGCACGTACGAGCACTCGCCCTGGATCGCCGAGCGCACCGCCGCCGCCCGGCCCTTCACCAGCCTCGCCCATCTGAAGCACGGACTGGCCAGCGTGGTCCGCGATGCCAGCCAGAGCGAGCAATTGGCGCTGATCCGTGCCCATCCGGAGCTGGCCGGCAAGGCCATGGTCAGCCAGAGCCTGACGGCGGAATCGACGCACGAGCAGCGCAAGGCCGGGCTGGCCGATTGCACGCCGGCCGAGTTCACCAGGCTCCAGCAGCTCAACGCCGACTACAACGCCAAGTTCGGCTTTCCCTTCATCTTGGCCGTTCGCGGGCCCCGTGGCCTGGGACTGTCGCGCGCCGAGATCATCGACACCTTCGCCCGTCGGCTGACCGGTCATCCCGATTTCGAGCGGGCTGAATGCCTGCGCCAGATCCACCGCATCGCCGAGATCCGGCTGAACGACAAGTTCGCGGTCACGCCCGCGCTGGGCAACTTGGTGTGGGATTGGGCCGAGGGCTTGGCCGTTCATTCAGACCCCGGCTTCAAAGAAGACGGGCAGTTGACCGTCACCTATTTGACCGACGCGCACCGGGCTTGCGCGGCGCAGTTGGCTGCGTGGATGCGGGACTGCGGTTTTGATGAGGTCAGCATCGACGCCGTTGGCAATGTCGTTGGCGTATATCACGGTACAGGCCCGAAAAGGCTGCTCACCGGCTCCCATTACGACACCGTCCGCAACGGTGGCAAATACGACGGCCGACTGGGCATCTTCACCCCGATGGCCTGCGTGCGCGAGCTGCACGCCGAAGGCCGCCGCCTG
>JBBQKT010000049.1:0-14370 GCA_038327205.1 Burkholderiales bacterium
GAAGGATCAGCCGACCGTGCTGGTGGTGGCACCGTTGTCCGGCCACCACAGCACCTTGCTGCGTGACACCGTCAAGCAGTTGCTGAAGGATCACAAGGTCTACATCACCGACTGGACCGACGCCCGCATGGTGCCGCTGTCGGCCGGCCCCTTCCACCTCGATGACTACATCGAATATGTTCAGGACTTCATCCGCCACATCGGTGCCAGCGAATGCCATGTGATCTCGGTCTGCCAGCCCACCGTGCCGGTGCTGGCTGCGATCTCGCTGATGGCAAGCCAGGGTGAAACCACGCCGCTGAGCATGACGATGATGGGCGGCCCCATCGACGCACGTCGCAGCCCGACTGCCGTCAACAACCTGGCGATGAACCGCAGCTACAAGTGGTTCGAGACCAATGTGATCTACAAGGTGCCGAGCAACTTCCCAGCAGCCGGTCGCGAGGTCTACCCCGGCTTCCTGCAGCACACCGGCTTCGTTGCGATGAACCCGGATCGCCACATGACCTCGCACTACGACTACTTCCTCGACCTGGTGCGCGGCGATGATGACGGCGCCGACTCACACCGCCAGTTCTACGACGAGTACAACGCGGTGCTGGACATGCCGGCCGAGTACTACCTCGACACGATCAAGACCGTGTTCCAGGACTTCTCCCTGGTCAACGGCACCTGGAAAGTGCGCGGCAAGCTGGTGCGCCCGCAGGACATCACGACCACCGCCCTGCTGACCGTTGAAGGCGAGTTGGACGATATTTCCGGTGCCGGTCAGACCCGTGCCGCGCATGAGTTGTGCTCGGGCGTGGATCGCTCCCACCAGTACCACTACGACGTCGAAGGCGCCGGTCACTACGGCATCTTTGCCGGCCGTCGCTGGCGTGACAAGGTGTACCCCGAAGTGCTGGCCTTCATCGCCAAGTACGACCTGCCGGTGCATGCCGCTGCTGCGGCCGCGCCTGCGATGGCCATTCCAGCCCTTGCAGCCCCGGCCGAAGTCACCGCCAAGGTCACCGCCGAAGCCAAGCCCAAGGCTGCACCAAAGCCGCGCGCCAAGAAAAGCGTTTGAACCGGGTTTGAACCGCCAGGTCGCCCTGATCGCCGCCATTGATGCGGCCTTGCCGCAGACGCAGTGCACGCGCTGTGGCTACCCGGACTGCCATGCCTATGCCGTCGCAGTGGCCGACGGCGTGGCGGCGATCAACCAATGTCCGCCCGGCGGTGCCGAAGGCATCGAACGGATCGCCGCCATCACCGGTCTGCCCGCCCTGCCCCTCAGCCCCGTGCACGGCCATGAAGCGGCGCGGGCCTTGGCCGTCATCGATGAAGCCTGGTGCATCGGCTGCACCCTGTGCATCAAGGCCTGCCCGGTCGATGCCATCGTCGGCGCCGCCAAGCAGATGCATGTGATCGTGAATGATCAATGCACCGGCTGCGAGCTGTGCGTGCCGGCCTGCCCGGTGGACTGTATTGCCATGGTCGAGGTGACCGGGTCGCGCAGCGGCTGGGCGGCTTGGAGCGCGCCACAGGCCGAACAGGCACGCAAGCGCCACGACGGGCATCAGGCGCGGCGCAAGCGTGCCGTCACCAAGCCTACGCCTACGACCAGCAGCACACCGGCTGATCCCGAGGCGGCCAAACGGCAACTGATCGAGGCGGCCATGGCACGCTCGCGCGCCAAGCGCGTTTAGGCGGCCGGCCAGTCCTCGCTAAGCCCCAATTGCACGCCCAAACGGGCCATCAATTCGCCCGCCTCGGCGCTGAGCCAGAACGCCCGCTCCTTGACACGGGCGGAACGGATTGGGTCGGGCCGCGTCTCGGTCCCCGCCGCACAGGCAGGGTGCGTCATCAGCAGACCGCCATCGGGCAGCTGCTTGAGCCAGCTCGTTACCAGGGCCGCGAAATCCGCCTCAGGGTTGAAGTCATAAACGCCCGCGAAGTCCGTGTTCATCGGCATTCCCTGCGCCGCACGCCGCAAGGCTGCACTGCCCAAGGCTGCAATCACCGCCGCCTTCGGGCCACGCCAAACCAGGCTGCGGGTCGAGCGCAAGGCGCAGCGCAGGCCGTATCGCGAGGTCAACTCGGCCAGCACCGCCGTGCGCAGCACCGGCAGTTGATGGACGTGCTGATGGCCATCCAAGTAGTTGGGCGGGCACTTCATCGCGGCCTCGAAGGCATCCAGTTGCCGCGCCACCCAGCCGCGCGCCTGGTCGGCATCGAACCGGCCCAGATACGCCGCTGTAATCCAGCCCGACAGCGGGCGGTCGGGTGCGACGTCGGCAAACTCGTTGACATCGAAATGCAGGCCAAAGTCAGCCATCCCGGCCCGCTCACGCAGCGCTTGGGACTCACGCGGCCAAGCGGGCGACAGCACCATGCAGCTGGTGGCGCTGAGCCGGCCCGAATCGATGCCCTCAAGAATGGCGTGGCTGACGGCAGCATCAAACCCGTAGTCGTCCGCGCAGATCTGGATGCGTTTGATGGCGGTCATCACTTGCCAGCAAAGGCCCAATAGCGGCTCAGCAGCCAGGTCATGCCGGCCACGGCCACCAACACGGCCAACAGGGACAGCCGGTAGTCGAATCCCAGCGCCAGCAGCAGCGCGTAAAGCAGTTCATTGCTGACGAAGCCCAGCACGGCCACCGCGGCAAAGCGGGGCAGGCTTTGCCGTGCGCTGGCCTGGCCACCGGCAAAGGTGAGCCGGTGATGGCCCAGGAAGCTGACACAAAACGCAATCAAAAAACCAACCACATTGGCGGCCAGGGCTGGCACTTGGTGCTGCGACACCAACAACAGGACCACGCCGAAATGCACAGCCGCCGCGCTGCCCCCCACGGCCAAAAACCAGAGCATCGATTTCATGCTGCGGGCGGTGGGGTCAGCGGGGGCGTCAGGTCTTGCACCAGATACAGCGGCCGATGCTTCACCTCATCGAACACCCGGCCAAGGTATTCCGCAATGATGCCCAGGCAAAGCAACTGCACCCCCGCCAGAAACGTGATCGACGCGGCCAGGGTGGCGAAGCCCGAAATCGGGTTGCCCAGCAGCACCTTCTCGATCACGATCCACAGGCCAAAACACAGCGAGCCGAGCGAGACGGCAATGCCCAGCATCGACACCAGCCGCAGCGGCACCTTGCTAAACGCCGTCAGGCCGGTGAGTGCCAGTGACAGCAGACGCGACAGGCCAAACTTGGTCTCGCCGTGAGCCCGCACATCAGGCACAAATTCCACCGCCTTGGCCCTGAACCCCACCCAAGCGAACAAACCTTTCATGTAGCGCGCCCGCTCGGGCAGGCTGCGCAAGGCCAGCACAACGCGGCGGTCCAACAGGCGGAAATCACCCGCGTCGGCTGGCAACTCAAAGCGCGATCCGCGCTGCATCAACCAGTAAAAAAGTCGGGTGTAGCCGCGCCGCGCGACCGACTGTGATTCGCGACGGCCGCGCTGCACGGCATAAACCACATCAAAGCCTTCGCGCCAGACAGGCAGCATCTCCAGCAGGGTGGCGATCGGGTGCTGCCCGTCCGAATCCATCGTGATGACGACATCGCCATCGGCAGCGTCCAGCCCGGCGGTCAGCGCTGCCTCTTTGCCGAAATTGCGCGACAAGCGCAGCAGCCGCAGCGGCAAACCCTGGTGGATCAGGCCCTGGACCAGCAAGGCGGTGTCGTCACTGCTGCCGTCGTCCACCACCAGCAGTTCCAGTTGATCGGCAAGACCAGTCAACTGCTCGGCCAAGGCGGGAATCAAAGTCACCAGATTGAGCGACTCGTTGTAGGCCGGCAGCACGACGGACAACATGCCCGGCCGATGGCGAGGGCCACTGTGCATGGGGAAAGGAATGGCGGCGATGGGCTTCATGGGCGGGCGTCAAGGCGCAGGCATTGCTCTTTGTTGCAGGCCAGCGCGTCAGTGGGTACGGGCGTGTTCTTTGGGCGCGGGGCGACGGTGAACGCTGGCGCACCTGGTGCGCCGGGCATGCCCCCGTAGAGCCGACCCGCCGTGTAGAAGTAGGCTGAATAGGGCGGCTTGGCGCTGTAGCTCAGCTTGCAATCCTGCCCGCCGCATGCGCGCTCGAAGGCGGCAATCAGCGGCTTCTCGGAATGCTGGTCGCCCAAGGCTGGCAGCTTGAAAAAGAAGGCCCAGGTGTAGACAGCCGTCAAGGCGGCCAGCGCCCCGATGGCCCAGCGCTTGCGCCAGGCTTGCTCGGGCAAGGCACAGGCGGCCAAGATCGCCAGACCCGGCAGCGCCGTCATCGCGTAGGTCCAGATCAGGTTGCGGGCGAAGCTGAAGATCAGCAGTGGGGCCAGAGCGATGCACAGGGCGTAGATGGCCAGGTCACCGCCATTCTTGCCGGCCTCGGCGCGATATCGCGCCACTACCGCGCCCGCGCCGCCGCGCAGCCGCAAGACCGCCAAGCTCAGCAACACCAGCACCGACGGCAGGCCCGCCAACGCGGTGTAAGGCCAGATGATGCCCAGCGGCTGGGCGTGGGCGAATCCGTAGCGGTCGCCGGTCCAGCCCGGTTGCAAGAAGCGCATCACATGCTCACCCAGCACGAAATAGTTGATGAAGCCCGGCGTCTTCAGCTCGGCGACGATGTACCAGGGCAGCGACACACCCAGGCACAGCAGCCAAACCCAGGGGTCGCGCAGCACGGCCTTCATCGGCGCGCCATGGTGTCGCCAAGCGGCATGCATGAAGACCGGCAGCAGGGCCAGCAGCGCGGCGGCTGGGCCCTTGGTCAGCAGGGCCAACGCCATCGCCAAGCCCAAGAATCGACCCGCCTGCAGTCGCGCCCTGCCCTCGGACCGAACCACGCGCCACCAGGCCGCCTGCACCGCCATCACGCAGGCTGCCAAGGTGGCATCGGTCATCGCCGCGCCGGCGCTGATGAAAAACAGCGGGCTCAGGGCCAACAGCACCATGGCCACCAAAATTTGCAGCTGACTCAACGAGCCCTTGAGCATCCACGCCAGCGCCCACAGGGTCAGCACCGCCCAAGCCACCGCAGGCAGCCGCGCCGCCCACTCGCTGACGCCAAAAACAGCCATCGCCAAGGCCTGGCCCCAAGTGGACAGTGGCGGTTTGGCCCAGAAGACCTCGGTGGGCGTGACATGGGGGCTGATCCAGTCGCCCATTTGCATCATCAGGCGCGCGATTTCGGCGTAGCGAGCTTCCGTGTGATCCGTCAACGGAAGGGAAGCCAGGCTGGCCAGGCGCAACAGCAAGATGGCGGCAACAAGCCACAGCCAGGGTCGAATCGAAGAAGGGAAATCGCGCTCAGAACTCATGGGGTGCCATCATGCCTGAGTGGCCAGCAGCCCCCGTCAAACGCCATCGACAATCCAGCTCCATGAACACCCAACAAATTGCTGCCTTTTTTCAGATCCTGCGCGCTGCCAACCCGGCACCGCAGACCGAGCTGGCCTATGCCAGCGTGTTCGAATTGCTGGCCGCCGTGCTGCTGTCGGCGCAGGCCACCGATGTGGGCGTCAACAAGGCCACGCGGCGGCTGTTCGTCGTGGCCAACACCCCGCAAAAGATGCTGGCACTAGGGCTGGACGGCCTGACCGAACACATCCGCACGATCGGCCTGTTCCGCACCAAGGCGAAAAATTTGCTGGCAACTTGCCAGCTCCTGATCGACCAGCATGGCGGCCGGGTGCCCAACACCCGCGAGGCCCTGGAAGCCCTGCCTGGTGTCGGCCGCAAGACGGCCAATGTGGTGCTCAACGTCGCCTTCGGCCAGCCCACGATGGCCGTCGACACGCACATCTTTCGGCTCGGCAACCGCACCGGTCTGGCTCCGGGCAAGACACCCCTGGCGGTGGAGCAGGGGCTGATGCGCCGAATCCCGGCCGAATATCTGGTGGACGCGCACCACTGGCTGATCCTGCATGGCCGCTATGTCTGCCAGGCTCGCCGCCCGCATTGCGAAAGCTGTGCCGTCGTTGCGCAGTGCGACCATGGCCGCCGCCTACAATTAAGCCTTCCTTGACCTCGCACCTCGCCATGCCCAGCCTGACCGACCTGACCGACCGTGTGGAGCGACTGCTGCTCCGCCATGACGAGCTCAAGCGAACCAACGCCTTGCTGCAAGAGCAGGTGCAGAGCCTGGGCCAGGAGCGTGACAGCCTGCGCTCACGCCTGAATGCCGCACGCGCACGTATCGACGCGCTGCTGGAGCGGCTCCCGGTTGACAACTCGAACGCCACCGACCCCGGAAAGACGACGCCATGAAGCAGATGGAAGTGACCATCATGGGCCAGAGCTATCTGCTGGGCTGTCCGGACGGTGGCGACGTGGCGCTGGCCAAAGCGGTGGCCCAGGTGGATCGCGAGATGAGTGCCATCCGCGATGCTGGCAAGGTCAAAGCGCGAGAGCGTATTGCCGTGCTGGCCGCCTTGAATCTGGCCTATCTGCTGGCTGAAGGTGCGGGACCGGTGGCATCGGCGTCAACCGGCGACAGCGCTGCAACGCCAGATTTAGACGGCTTGCTGAAGCGCCTCGATGAAGCCCTTGGCCACGACGGCCATTTGCTCTGATTGACGCTGGTTGGCGCGGGTAAAGCCTTAGAATCAGGGTGTCCATTGTGAGTTGAGGGCTTTAAGTTCCTTGTTCCATAGCTTACTAAGCTCGGGCTTGGAACATCGCCCGGCTGGCGTGATCGTCTCGCGTCAGATGAACCCAAAGTCGGTGCTGACCTCGCCCACCTGAACCCCGGTTCAGGAACCCCGCCCTCGGCTCGCGGTGGACACCTTTTCAGTTGCGCTCCCCTGTATGAATTACTGGCTGATGAAGTCCGAGCCCGCTGAGTGCTCGATTGACGATCTGGCGCAAGCCCCCGGCCAAACCGTCGCCTGGGTCGGCGTTCGAAACTACCAAGCGCGTAACTTCATGCGTGACGCCATGCAGATCGGTGACGGTGTGTTGTTCTATCACTCGTCCACACCGAAAGCTGCCGACACGGGCATTGCAGGCCTGGCCGTCATCGCCAGCAGCGCTTACCCGGATGCCACGCAGTTCGACCCGGCCAGTCCCTATTTCGATGCCCGCTCAACGGCCTCTGCGCCGCGCTGGCTGCATGTCGATGTGCGGTTTGTTCGCAAGACACGCTTGGTGTCCTTGGCAACGCTGCGCGTCGACAAGGCGCTGGGCACGATGCGCCTGCTGGCGCCGGGCAGCCGGCTTTCGATCACGCCGGTGAGTGCAGCCGAATGGCAGCACATTCAGACCCTGCTGACACCCTAAATCAAATCTGCAAACGGGATCGAGGCCAACACCACCTGATTGCCACCGCGCCGCTGTGCTTCGCGGACAGCAGCCTCGCTGGCGGCCAGAAGCTCCTCTTGCTTGGACGCCGTATGCGGAAAGCTCGACACGCCCAATGACAGCGACAGCCCCAGGTCCTGACCGTTGAGCACGACGATTTGCGCAGCACACTGGCGGCGCAATTGCTCCATCCGCGCATGCGCCGTGGCAAGGCCTACGCCCGACAGCAAGACTGCGAAATGGTGTTCTCCGATCCGGCAGGCTGCGTCCATTGCCCGCGTGTTGGCGCGCAGCATCCGGCCCATGCCTTCGAGCATCCGTTCATTCGCCTCATTGCCGAGGCTGTCGGTCGCCACCGGCGACGGATCCAGCGCAATGATGACCAGCGAAAATTCGCGGTGTTCGCGCGTCGACAGGTCAATTTCGCGCATCAACTGGTCATCAAACTGCGCGCGCAAATAAAGCCCCGACAGGTCATCGCGGCCGCTGCCGAGTTGAAGCTCACGGCGGACTTGTTCAAGCGCCTTTTGTTGCTGCTCGATCTGCTGCAGGGCTCGCTGCAAATGGGTTTCGCGGTGACGCTCTTCGGTGCGCTCGTGCCAAACGGCAAGCACAAAGTCATTACCCAGCGGGGCGCGGCTGACGGTGAATTCACGCCGACGGCCGCTAATTTCAAGCCGATGCTCGCTGATGACGACGTTGCGATGTGCCATCACCGTCTGCTCGACACGCCGCATCGCCACCACTTCGTCGGAGCGCAAAAGTTCGAGGTCGGTACTGCCCACCACGGATGCGCGATCGAGCAGCGGGCCCAGCCCCGGACTGGCAAACACATAGCGGCCTGTGGCGACTGCCTTGACCGACACGAAGGCACTCAGCGGTTCGACCAAGCTCAGCAGCCCCGTACCGAGCGCTGCTGCGAGCGCATCTTGTTCGCTCAACCAAACGGCCAAACTGCCCGGCTGGGGCTTGGCGTCGTCAAAGCTGGGCGGGGCGGCAGAAATTTCCATTAATCCTCAGGGGTCCGGACCTCTCATCCAGGCGCGACGGGTTCGCAAGCACTGCATGTCGGCAATGTAGATGACTTGAGTTTGCCGCATCAAGGGTATGACCGGGGCAAGCCCCGTATTCCCCCTAGCTTGGCAGTGGCGGCATGGTAGCGAAGATCGTTCGCCGTTCCGGGAATGGCGCTTGAAATTTGTAGCTCGATCGTGACGTGCGTGCGGCTGCCGGACAATTGGGCGATGCAAACATTTGATCTCGTCGTCGTCGGTGCAGGTGCAGCCGGCTTGTTTTGTGCGGGAGAAGCGGGGCAACGCGGCCAGCGCGTGTTGTTGATCGACCATGCCGAGCGCCTTGCCGAAAAAATTCGCATTTCCGGCGGCGGCCGCTGCAACTTCACCAACCGAGATGTGACGCCGGCCAATTTCCTTTCTGACAATCCGGCGTTTTGCCGCTCAGCCCTGGCGCGCTACAGCAGCGCTGACTTCATTGCCCTGGTGCAAAAGCACGGCATCGCGCACCACGAGAAGCACAAGGGTCAACTGTTTTGCGATGGCAGCAGCGAGCAAATCATCCAAATGCTGGTGGCCGAATGCGAGGCGGGCGGCGTGCAGCGCTGGCAGCCCTGCACGGTGTCGGACGTGAAGACGGCGGGTGACGGCTTCGAGCTGGCCACAGCGCGGGGCCTAGTCAGCGCCAAGCGCGTTGTTGTCTCCACCGGTGGCCTGGCCATCCCAAAGATCGGCGCGAGCGACTGGGGCCTGCGCCTGGCCAAACAATTCGGCCACAAGATCGTCGAGCCACGCGCAGCCCTGGTGCCGCTCACTTTTGACGCCGAGGCCTGGGCCCCGTTTGCCGCGCTGTCGGGTTTGTCCCTGCCGGTGGCGATCAGCACCGCCGAGCCCGGCAAGGGCAAGGCGCGCGGACGGTTTTTGGAAGATTTGTTGTTCACCCACCGCGGCCTCAGCGGCCCGGCGGTGTTGCAGATTTCCAGTTTCTGGACCGAAGGCCAAAGCTTGCAAATCAACCTGGCGCCCGATATCGAACTGGATGAGCGCCTGCGCGCGGCCAAGGCCACCTCGCGCCGCCAACTCGGCAACGAGGTGACGGAATTGTTTCCGCAGCGACTTGCGCAAGCCTGGTTGGAGCGACTGAAGATCGACGGCAGCCGAGCCATGGCCGAATGCAAAGATCGCGACCTGCAAACCTTGTCCTCGCAATTGCAGGGCTGGCAGCTGACACCCAATGGCAGCGAGGGTTGGCGCAAGGCCGAGGTGATGCGCGGTGGCGTCGATACCCGTGAACTCAGCTCGCAGACGATGGAGAGCAAGCGCCAGCCCGGTCTTTATTTCATCGGCGAAGTGGTCGATGTGACCGGCTGGCTGGGCGGCTACAACTTCCAATGGGCCTGGGCCAGTGCAGCCGCCTGTGCTCGTTCGATGATTGCGAATACTTCAACCGCATAATTTCCACGCTATACTCGCGGTCTTTGCTAGCAACCCTGCGTGTCGATTCGGCAGCAACTCCGGATATTTCCGCTGCCGGACACCGAGCGCAACTTAAGGAATACCTTTTTCATGACCATGATTCGCGTCAAAGAGAACGAGCCGTTTGATGTGGCCCTGCGCCGCTTTAAGCGCACCATCGAAAAACTGGGCTTGCTGACTGACTTGCGCGCCCGCGAGTTTTACGAGAAACCCACCGCTGAGCGTAAGCGCAAGAAGGCTGCGGCCGTCAAGCGTCATTACAAGCGCGTGCGCAGCATGCAGCTGCCCAAGAAGCTTTTCTAATCAAAGCTGCTTGATTCCGATGTGGGCCACCCGCCTGCTCGGACGCTGACGACAAAGCCCGCTCAGGACGCTGTAGCGGGCTTTTCTACGTTTTGAACTCAGAATTGAAGAATGGATGACGCCATGAGCCTCAAAGACCGCATCACCGATGACATGAAGGCCGCCATGCGCGCCAAGGAAGCCGACAAGCTGCTGACCATCCGCATGCTGCTGGCCGCCGTCAAGCAAAAGGAAGTGGATGAGCGCGTGGTCGTCGACGACGTGGCCCTGGTCGCCATCGTCGACAAGTTGATCAAGCAGCGCAAGGACTCGATCACCCAGTTCACCGCCGGTGGGCGCCCCGATCTGGCGGACAAGGAAGCGGCCGAGTTGACCCTGCTGGAAGCCTATTTGCCGCAGCGCCTGTCGGCCGAGGAAATTCAAACGGCCGTCAACGCCATCGTCGTCAGCGTTGGCGCCAAAGGTCCTGCCGATATGGGCAAGGTCATGGGCGCAGTCAAGGCGCAACTCGCTGGCAAGGCCGATATGGGCCTGGTCTCTGCCGCTGTCAAACAAGCCTTGTCCAACTGAGAATCACGCCATGACTCTGCCCGCCCAAGCCCTGTCCGCCGCCTTTTGTGTCGCCCCGCAACTGGAGCCCTCGGCCATGGCCGAAGCGGCTGCAGCGGGCATTCGCAGCGTGATCAACAACCGGCCCGATTTTGAAGGTGGGCCGGATCAGCCGACCAGCGCCGTGATGGAGGCTGCGGCCCTCGCAGCCGGGCTGGAATACCGCTTCCTGCCGGTCAACGGCGGCTACCAGTCACCCGAAGAAATCGCCGCCTTTGCGCAATTGCTGACCAGCTTGCCGACGCCGATTCTGGCCTTTTGCCGCTCGGGCGCACGTTCGAGCCGCCTCTACGCGGCTGCGCTGCAAGAAGGCTGAGCTTTGCTTGCCCTGCTCAAGCTTTCAGGGTGGATCGACGCGCTGAACCGCTTCATTGGCCGCTGGGTGATCTGGCTCGTCCTCGGCTCGACGGTGATCAGCGCGCTCAATGCGGTGGTTCGCAAGGTCTTCAACATCAGCTCGAATGCCTTTCTCGAATTGCAGTGGTATCTGTTTGCGGCCTCATTCCTGCTGGCGGCAGGCTATACCTTGCTGAACAACGAGCATGTGCGGATTGACGTGGTCGTCTCGCGCTTTTCCAAGCGAACGCAGACCTGGCTGGATGTGTTCGGCTTTGTCGCCTTTCTGCTGCCGATGTGCGCCACCGTGCTCTACCTTGGCCTGCCCTTCTTCCTGCAAGGGCTTCGCTCGGGCGAGGTCTCGTCGAATGCCGGCGGGCTGATTCTGTGGCCGGTCTATGCGCTGATCCCCCTGGGCTTTGCGCTGCTGGGTTTGCAGGCGATCAGCGAGTTGATCAAGCGCCTGGGCTTTTTGCAAGGCCTGATCCCCGATCCGACCGAGAAGATCGCCACCAAGACGGCTGAAGAGGAGCTGGCCGAGTCCATCCTCGCCGCGTCGCACGCCAACAAGGGCTAAGAGCCAAACACCGCCGTGGAATTTCTCGCCGCCAACCTCGCCCCGATCATGTTCGCGGGGCTGATCGTCTTTTTGCTGATGGGCTTTCCGGTCGCCTTCAGCCTTGCTGCCTGCGGCCTGTTCTTCGGCTTCATCGGCATCGAGCTGGGCGTGCTGCCCGCTGCGCTGATGCAGGCGCTGCCGCTGCGCATCTTCGGCATCATGAAGAACGAGACCCTGCTGGCAATCCCGTTCTTCACCCTGATGGGGCTGATTCTTGAACGCTCGGGCATGGCCGAGGATCTGCTCGACACCATCGGCCAGCTTTTCGGCCCGATTCGTGGCGGCCTGGCCTTTGCCGTGATCTTTGTCGGCGCGCTGCTCGCCGCCACCACCGGCGTCGTCGCCGCGTCGGTCATCTCGATGGGCCTGATCTCCCTGCCCATCATGTTGCGCTACGGCTACGACCGGCGCATCGCCTCGGGCGTGATCGCTGCCTCGGGCACCCTGGCCCAAATCATCCCGCCGTCCCTGGTGCTGATCATCCTGGCCGACCAGCTGGGCAAGAGCGTTGGCGATATGTACAGGGGCGCCTTTCTGCCGGGCTTTATCCTGACCGGCTTTTATGTGCTGTTCGTCGTCGGCGTGGCGATCTTCAAGCCGGGCTGGGTGCCGGCCCTGCCGCTGGAAGCACGTGCGATCCGTGAGCCTGATGGCCGCAGTGGCCTGCGCTCCTTAAGCCTGCTGACACTGGTATCGGTGGGCTTGGCGATCACCTTCGGCCAGCATTACCCGGCCGTGGTCAGCCATTTCAAGGGTGTCGTCGTGACCGACCTGCCAACGGACGAAACCATCGTCGTGGCGATGTCGGTGGGCGTCGGCATGGCCTTCGTGGCCGCGCTGCTCAACAAGCTGCTGCGCCTGGGTTTGCTGTCCAAACTGGCCGAGCAGGTGACCTTTGTGTTGATCCCGCCATTGGCCCTGATCTTCTTGGTGCTGGGCACGATTTTTCTGGGCATCGCCACGCCCACCGAGGGCGGTGCGATGGGCGCGATGGGCGCGCTGCTGATGGCGCTGGCGCGCGGCCGCTTGTCGACCAAGCTGCTGAAGCAGGCGCTGAACTCGACCACCAAGCTGTCCTGCTTCGTCGTCTTCATCCTGGTCGGCTCGACGGTATTCAGCCTGTCCTTCCAGGGTGTTGACGGGCCGAAATGGGTCGAGCACCTGCTCACTGGCCTGCCCGGTGGCCAGCTCGGTTTCCTGATCTTCGTCAACCTGCTGATCTTCGTGCTGGCGTTTTTTCTGGACTTCTTCGAGCTGTCCTTCATCGTCGTGCCCCTGCTGGCGCCCGTGGCTGAAAAGCTGGGCATTGATCTGATCTGGTTCGGCGTGCTGCTGGGCGTCAATATGCAGACCTCGTTCATGCACCCGCCCTTCGGTTTTGCGCTGTTCTACCTGCGCAGCGTCGCCCCGATGACGGACTACATTGACCGCCTGACCGGCCGCAAGATCGCCCGCGTCACGACCGGCCAGATCTACTGGGGCGCCGTGCCCTTTGTGATGATCCAGATCGTCATGGTGTCGCTGATCATCGCCTTCCCGAACCTCGTCTCGGGCGGGCTCAAAAAGGCTGTCGAGCTTGACACCAGTCAGACGGTGATCGAGGTGCAGCCACAGGACAAGGCGAGCGAAACCGAGATGGACGCGAGCAAGCTGTTCGGCAGCGAACCGCCCGCCTCCGCTGCCAGCGCGCCATAAAAAAACCCGCCAGGTTGGCGGGTTTGAAGTTGTCGGTTGTGAATCAGAACTTCTGCGACTGCATGTAGTCGTCGAAGCCCGCTTCTGCAAAACGGAACCACAGGTTCTGATCTTTGCGGAACGCGGCAAAGTCGTCATAGACCTTCTTCCAATTCGCGTTCTTGGCCGACAGCTCGCTGTAGATGGCCATCGATTCCTTGAAGGCCACGTCCAGCACGTCTTTCGGGAAGCGGAACAACTTCGTACCACCAGCCACCAGCTGACGCAGGGCGGGCGGGTTGCGGGCGTCGTACTTGGCCAGCATGTCCACGTGCGCAATCGCTGAAGCGGCCTCGACGATGGCCTTGTACTCGGGCGTCAGCGCATCGAAAGCCTTGGTGTTGATGTAGAAATCAACCTGTGGGCCGCCCTCGAACCAGGCCGGGTAGTAGTAGTTCGGGGCCACCTTGTTGAAACCCAGCTTTTGGTCGTCATAGGGGCCGACCCACTCGGCCGCATCGATCGTGCCTTTTTCCAGCGCCTGATAGATCTCACCGCCCGGCAGCGCCTGCGGCACGCCGCCCATGCGCTCGAAGACACGGCCGGCAAAGCCGCCCATGCGCATCTTCATGCCCTTGATGTCGGCGATGCCCTTGATCTCTTTGCGGTACCAGCCACCCATCTGTGCCCCGGTGTTGCCGCCAAGGAAGTTGATGATGTTGTAGCCACGGTAGAAGTCCCGCATCAGCTTCAAGCCATTGCCTTCGAGCATCCAGGCGGTCTGCTGCCGGGCGTTCAGGCCAAAGGGAATGGCGCAACCCAGGGCGAAGGTTTCGTCCTTGCCGATGAAGTAATACGGCGCGGTGTGCGCCATCTCGACCGTGCCGTTCTGCACGCCGTCGACCACACCAAAGGCCGGCATCAGCTCGCCACCGGCGTGGACCGAGATCTGGAACTTGCCGCCGCTCATCTCGCCGACCTTCTTGGCGAACAACTCGGCCGCACCGAACAGGGTGTCCAGCGATTTCGGAAAGCTCGACGCCAGCCGCCAGCGCAAATTGGTCTG
>JBBQKT010000050.1:0-14203 GCA_038327205.1 Burkholderiales bacterium
TTGGCAGCGCGCCGGCTTTGAAGCGCAGATGGGGCACGAACTCGGTCGACTCAAACCGCCACAGTGCGGCGTCTAAACGTTCGAGCAAGGCCGCTGGGCCGCAGACGCCGATTTGCGCACCAGATAGATGCACCTTGCGCAGCAAACGGCACACATAAGGCAGCCGATCCGCCACACCGGTGTAAAACGCGACCACCGTCATTTGCGCACTTTTGACAACCCTGACGACGCTCAGCGAGCGAACGAGAGCACGAAGTGCGTCAGCAGACCGACCGGACGGCCAGTGCTGCCCTTGGCGGTGCCGCTCTTCCAAGCGGTGCCTGCAATGTCCAGATGACCCCAACGGTACTTGCTGGCAAAACGCTGCAAAAACTTGGCAGCGGTGATGGAGCCACCTTCGCGGCCCCCCACATTGGCCACATCGGCGAAGTTGCTCTTCAGGCCTTCTTCGTACTCATCGTCCAAGGGCATGCGCCAGCAGAGGTCGAGCGCAGCCTCACCGGCGGCGCTGAGCGAGGCGGCGAGTTCGTCATCACTGGCATACATGCCGCTGCGCACACCGCCCAGGGCGATCACGCAGGCGCCGGTCAAGGTGGCGACGTCCACCACCACGGCGGGCTTGAAGCGCTCGGCATAGGTCAGCGCGTCGCACAGGACCAAACGGCCCTCGGCGTCGGTGTTGAGATTTTCGATTGTCTGGCCCGACATTGACGTGACGACGTCACCGGGCTTGACCGCGTGGCCGCTAGGCATGTTTTCGCAGGCAGCGATCAGCATCACCAGGTTCAGCTTGGGCTTGAGGATGGCCACGGCGCGCAATGCACCCAGCACGCTCGCGGCACCACCCATGTCGAACTTCATCTCGTCCATGCCTGCGCCGGGCTTGAGCGAAATGCCGCCGGAATCAAAAGTAATGCCCTTGCCGACCAACACGATGGGTGCCACTGCCTTGGGCGCGCCGTCGTAACGGGCGACGATGAAGCGCAACGGCTCATCCGAACCTTGGGCCACCGATAAAAAGCTGCCCATGCCGAGCTTTTCACAAGCCTTCCGGTCCAGCACTTCGACCTTGAGGCCGTGCTCCTTGCCCAGCTGCTTGGCTTGCTCGCCCAGATAGGTCGGCGTGGCGTGGTTGCCGGGGCGATTGGCACATTCGCGCGCCAGCTCGATACCCGCACCAATCGCCTCGCCGCGCACCAGGCCAGCCTTGGCAGCGGCCAAATCGGATTTAGCGACCAACAGCGTCAGTTTGGACAGCTTGGCGGGGGCAGGAGCGCTCGGCTTGGTGTGGCGATAGACGTAAGCAGCTTCCCCGCCGGCCAAGACGAATTGTTCGGCCAGGGCATCCGTCGCGGCATCAAAACCAAGCAGGGCCACGGCCGCATGGGCGGCGCCGCGACCCTTGAGCAAACCCAGGCCCGCGAGCAAGGCAGTACGAGCGCTTTTTAAGTTGGTCTTGCCAGCGGCGGCGATCAACAAACGTGGCGCCTTGACGCCAGCCGGGCGCTGCAACACCAGCGTTTTGCCGGCCTTCAGCTCGAAGTCGCCGAGCTTGATGGCGTCATTGATGTGAGCGGCGACGGTGGCATCCAGCGAGTCAGGCAGCGCCTCACCAGCAATGACCAAAATCAGGGCGTCCGCAGCACAGGCGGCCACGGCGTCAAGGGTAAAAACCTGGGTTCGGAAGTCCATAATGCGCCGCTATAGATAAAGTGCCCGGATGTTATTCGATTCCACCGTACGCAAAGAATTGGCCCGAAGCTTCGGCGTGACCCTGGTGGTCATCCTCACCATCGTGCTGACGATGATGTTGATCCGCACCCTCGGGCAGGCCGCTGGGGGCGATGTCGCGCCGCAAGACGTGCTGCTGCTGATGGGCTATGCCTCGCTGGCACACCTGCCGACGATGTTGGCTCTGTCACTGTTCATCGCTATCGTCGCCTCGCTGGGCCGCATGTACCGGGAATCGGAGATGACGATCTGGTTCGCCAGCGGCATCCCGCTGGCCCGCTTTGTGCGGCCGGTGTTGCGACTGTCCACGCCAATTTTGGTGGTCGTGGCAGCGCTTGAGCTATTCATTTGGCCTTGGGGCAACACCGAGAGCGCACAGCTGCGCGAACGCTATGAAAAACGCAGCGATCTGTCGCGCGTGGCACCCGGCCAATTCCAGACCTCGCGCGACGGCTCGCGGGTGTTTTTCATCGAGCGTGACAGTGCCGACGGCCGCACCGGCCGCAATGTCTTCATCCTCACATCTCAGGGCCCGAGTGAATCGGTGACGACTTCATCGAAAGGGCATATCGAGCTGGGCGAGCAAGACCGCTTCCTGGTGCTCGACAAGGGCCAGCGCAATGAAAGCAATGCCGCCACTGGTGAAAAGACGCTGGCGCGGTTTGAGCAGTACAAGGTATTGGCCGACAGCCATGTGCTGCGCTCGGCCGAACAGTTGCCGCCCAAGGCCATGGCCACGCTGGACTTGCTGAAAGTTCCTCTGCCGCGCCATCAGGCCGAACTGACCTGGCGTTTTGGCATGATCCTGGCCTGTTTCAACATGATGCTGTTGGGCATTGGACTGGCTGCCACCAACCCGCGCCGTGCCAACAATTGGAACCTGCTGTTCGCCTTGCTGGGCTTTGTGGTGTATTTCAACCTGCTCAACCTCAGCCAATCTTGGGTGGCGAACTCGCGCATGAGTATGGGCGGCGCGCTGGCTGCCGTGCACGGAGGCGCCTTTGTCCTGGCCCTGGGCCTGCTGTGGATGCGCGACCAGAGCAACCGCTTGTGTCTGGCTCGACGTCCCAAGGTGGTAACAGCATGAGAACCGTCCGCCGACTGCTCTACCGCGCCATCGCGGGCTCCGTGTTCTTTGTGGCATTGGCGTTTTTGTCGCTGTTCTATTTCATCGATTTTGTCGATGAGATCGACCGCATGAGCCGCGCCGGTGCCGGCGTGGCGCAAGCCGCCTTGTTGGCGTTGATGGCGTTGCCCGGGCATTTTTATGAGCTGTTCCCGATTGCTGTGCTGATCGGCAGCATTTACTCGTTGGCGCAGATGGCGCAATCGAGCGAATTCACGATCTTGCGCACCGGCGGTCTGGGGCCACGACGGGCCTTGGGCCTGCTGGCGGTGCTGGCGCTGGGCTTTGCGGCACTGACCTTTGTGGTCGGCGATTTTGCCGGGCCGTATTTCGAGCGGCAGGCGGACGTGATGCGGGCAAATTTCGTCGGTAATCTGTCGCAGGGCCGCAGCGGCGCATGGCTGAAGGACAAGCAAGTGATTGACGGTCAGGAGCGCGCTTTTTCGGTCAATGTCGGGCTCGCGAATGCCTCGGGCCAGATGGAAGATGTGCGAATCTTTGAGTTCGACCCGCACGGCGGTTTGATCGCGCGCATCGCCGCCAAGACCGCCACCGTGGACAAGGGCGGCACTTGGCAGTTGCAGGGTGTACAGCGCACTGAATGGTTGGCGCCGGACGCCAAGGCGCTGGTCACCGACGCGGTGGTGCGCGAAACCAAGCTGGCCAGCCTGGCTTGGCCGAGCGGTCTGAATGCCGGTGTGATCGCGGCGGCTGTGCTGCCTGCGCAGTCGATGTCGACCCTGGAGTTGTACCGTTACACCGAGCATTTGTCGGCGCAAGAACAATCGGCGCAGGCCCACAACATCCAGTTCTGGCGCAAAGCGTTCTACCCCTTTGCCTGCTTTGTGATGGTGGCCCTGGCCCTGCCCTTTGCTTACCTGCACGGCCGCGCCGGCGGCATCAGTTTGAAGGTGTTCGGCGGCATCATGCTGGGCATCAGCTTTGTGCTGCTGAACAACGTCGCCAGTCACCTGGGACTGCTCAAAGGCTGGACCCCCTGGGTGGTGGCCGCGACACCGAGTCTTGCTTATCTTGCCCTGTCACTGGCGGCCTTCGGCTGGCTGGTGCGCTATCGGTAAAACCAATATGGATGGATTGCTCCTTTTCGCTCACGGCGCACGCGATGCCGCCTGGGCCCGGCCCTTTGAAGAAGTGGCGCGGCGCATTGCCTTGCAGAGACCGTCTCTGCCGCTTGCCCTGGCCTATCTTGAATTCATGACACCGGGTCTGGAAGACGCGGCCCATGCGTTGGTCGCTCAGGGCTGCCGCTGCGTCCACATCGTGCCGATGTTTCTGGGCACCGGCGGCCATGTGCGCAAGGACATTCCGCCGCTGATCACCAAGCTGCAAGCGCATTACGGAAAGTCCGTCGACTGGCACTTGCATCCGGCCCTGGGCGACCAGGACCGCGTCCTGCAAGCCATGACCGATGCAAGCCTCGCCTGGCTGGACGCGACGGCGCCGGCGTTTCCACCGGCCGGGGGCGGCGACGAATGAATTTGCACCAGTTCCGCTTCGTTCAGGAGGCGGCCCGCCGCAACCTGAACCTGACCGAAACCGCCAAGGCCTTGTTCACCTCGCAGCCGGGCGTGTCGAAAGCCATTCTGGAGCTGGAAGAAGAGCTGGGCATCGATATCTTCAGCCGCCACGGCAAGCGCCTGCGCCGAATCACCGAGCCGGGCCAGCAGGTGCTGGCCGCCATCGAAATCATCATGCGGGAGGTTGGCAACCTGAAGCGCATCGGCGACGAATTCTCCAAGCAGGACAGCGGCACCCTGTCCATCGCCACCACCCACACCCAGGCCCGCTACGTGCTGCCTGCGCCGATCGCACAGCTGCGCAAACAGCTGCCCAATGTGCGCATCAGCCTGCACCAGGGCAACCCGGAACAGGTCGTCAAGATGTTGCTGGACGACAGTGCCGACGTGGGTCTGGCCACAGAGTCGCTGGCGCACTTTGACGAGCTGGTGAGCCTGCCCTGCTACGAGTGGCAGCATGTGCTGGTGGTGCCAACGGCCCATCCCTTGGCGCAAGTCGAACATGTGACGCTCGACCAACTGGCCGCTACGCCGCTGGTGTCGTACCACGCCAGTTTCACCGGCCGCAGCCGCATCGACCGGGCCTTTGCGGCGCGCGGACTGCAGCCAAATTTCGTGCTGGAGGCGATTGACGCGGACGTCATCAAAACCTATGTGCGGGTCGGCCTGGGCGCGGGCATCGTGGCCGAGATGGCGGTGCGTGAAGACCTGCCTGGCAGCGATCTGGTGTCGCGGCCGCTGGGTCATCTGTTCGGGCAAAACGTCACCCGACTGGCCTTCAAGCGCGGCGCCTATTTACGCAACTATGTCTACACCTTTGCCGAATTGCTGTCGGACCGACTGACCCGCAAGTTGCTGGAAAGGGCGATGAGCGGCGAGGCCACTGATTTCGGACTTTGATGATGATGATTCAACTCCAAAGCCGCCTGCCAAACGTGGGCACCACCATTTTCAGCACCATGTCCGCCTTGGCGGCCCAGCACGGGGCGGTCAATCTGGGCCAGGGCTTCCCGGATTTCGACTGTGACCCGGCCTTGCTCGATGCCGTCAACATCGCCATGCGCGCTGGGCACAACCAATACCCGATGATGAGCGGGGTGCCGGTGCTGCGAGAAGCGGTGGCGGCCAAGATCAAGGCGCTGTACGGCCACCGCTACGACCCCGTTGCCGAGATCACGATCACCGCAGGGGCCACACAGGCGATCTTCACCGCCCTGCTGGCCATCGTGCATCCGGGCGATGAGGTGATCGTGCTGGAGCCCTGCTACGACAGCTATGCGCCCAATATTGAGCTGGCTGGCGGCGTGGTCGTGCGCGTGCCGCTGACCCAGGGCAGCTTCCGGCCCGACTTTGCGGCCATCGGCGCAGCCCTGACGCCGCGCACCCGTGCCCTCATCGTCAACACCCCGCACAACCCCAGCGCCACGGTCTGGACGGCGGACGAGATGCAGCAACTCGCCGACCTGCTGGCCAATACCGACGTGCTGCTGATCAGCGACGAGGTCTACGAGCACATGGTGTTTGACGGTGCGGCCCATGCCAGCGCCGCCCGCTACCCTGCGCTGGCCGAACGCAGCTTCATCGTGTCGAGCTTTGGCAAGACGTATCACGTGACCGGCTGGAAGGTCGGGTATGTGGCCGCTCCTGCGGCGCTGACGAGCGAGTTCCGCAAGGTCCATCAGTTCAATGTATTCACTGTCAATTCGGCCATGCAGCACGGCCTGGCTGCCTATATGGGCGATGCCACGCACTACCTGAACCTGCCCGCGTTTTACCAAGCCAAACGCGACCTGTTTCGAGCCGGGCTGGCCGCCACCCGACTGAAACTGCTGCCCAGCGAAGGCAGCTACTTTCAGTGTGTCGATTTCAGCGCCGTCAGCGAAATGAGGGACACCGCGTTCTGTGAATGGCTGACCACCGAGATCGGCGTGGCCGCAATTCCAATGTCAACCTTCTATGCGAATGGCAGTCCGCAGCAAATCATCCGGTTTTGCTTTGCCAAACAAGACGCCACGCTGGCGCACGCGCTGACAGCGCTGCAAACGGTCTAGCAACGATTCAACGCCGGGTGATCGGCTCGTCGTCCAGCGAAATATCCAGCGCATTGCTGTCATGCACCACCAAACTCGGTTGCACCTGCCAGACCATGGTCGCGAGCATGGCTGAACCCTCATCGCTGACCTCGTCCAGCGGCAGGAACAGGTCGATTTCGTCGCTGCGCATGTCTTGCTCAGCCCGGTCGCGGGCGACGCTGTAAAGCATCAACAGATCGCGGTAGGCAGGCAGGTCAAAACCGTGTTCGCCCTTGCTGCCATGGCCACCATTGCCAGCATTGCCACTGCCGCGCGCCAGCAAGTGTTGCAACAGGGCCATGCTGTCGCCACTGTTGCCCCAATTGGCCAGCAAACTTTGCATGGCCTCTTCATAAGTCTCTAACGCTCGACCCTGGTTCAGGTTCGCGCCCCAAGTCGGCGGCAGCGCGCCAAAACGAGCTCCAAATTGCTCAGCCAGGTCCGCAAACGCGACGGCATCGCCGCTGCGCTGGTGCAGTTCAAGCAATTTCAGATAGGGCAAAGCGTTGGCTTGGCCGGCCTTGATGCGGACTTGCAGCAGGTCGATGGCGGCGTCGTCTTGACCCAGCACAACAAAGAAATCAACTTGCTGCTCCAAGTCAATCAACTCTTCAACAGTGACTTGCCGATCCGGCACTTCGCCCGCCACGAAAGGCAAAGCCACCGAAATCGGCAAGCTCACTGGCAGCGTCGGCAGATCGGCATTGGTCGCAAAGCCGGAATCGATAAAGCGCGAATCCGTGCCATCCGGCGCTGCTTCGTCATGCAGTCCAAACGGTGCAGGGCTGGTGTCGATAGCGGCCGTGGACGCCGACCCGTTCGCCAAGCGATCAACATCGGGGGATCCGATGGACACACTGCTGGCGGGTGGCACCAAGGGGCCGAGGCCGGGTGTTGGACCTTGCACCGCTTTACGCTTGAGCCGCCGTCGCTTGCCCTCAGGCGCCGACGGTTGCAGCGCCGCTGCAGCAGGGTCAGCGTCGACCGCCTGGCCGGATGCCCACCACTGCTGATCGCGCAGCCGGCGTTCACGGCCTCGGCTGCGCCAAAGATGAATACAGCCGCCCGCCAAGCCCAGCACGGCTGCAGCCAACACGGCCTGCAGCCACACCAAGCCGCGCTCACTCTTGGCCTGCAAAGCCTGCGCCTGCGCCAGTTCGGCACGCATCGCGAGCAACCGGGTCTCAGTAGCCCGCTGTTCTTGCTGCACCTTGGTGAGGCTTTGACCCAGCGCTTCCAGTTGCGCTAAGTTCAAGAGCAACTCGACCTGCGACGCAGCTTGCGACGGCGCTGCGGCAGAGGCAACCAAGCTGGCCGACTCGACCCGCTCGGCTGCATCCAAGCGCAGCCGGGGACTGGTATTTTTAGGCTCGGGGATGCTTTGGGTGCTTTGGGTGCTTTTGCTGCTTTTGTTGGCCTTGGCGCTCGCGGTGGGGCGCTGCTTTGGCTCGGCCTTTGGTCTTGATGGTTTGGCCACCGGAGGCGCTGGCGCGCGGCTTGCCTCGCCCGCAGTGGTCGGCGCTGAGTTGGTAGATGCCAGCAGTGCGGCTGGTTTGGCATCTGATGTGGCCAGCGCAGCGCGCAGCGCGGGCGAGTAGTTGCGCGGAGCCACAACGGAGGCAGCAGCGGCGGCGGCCAGCGTGGCGGGAGTCACTTGCGCCTGTGGCACAGGCGGGCTGTCGAGCACCGCTGCGGGCAAGGTCGTCACCGAAGGCGCCGCCATGCGGGCGCTCGGTGGGTCGATGAAGGCGGTGTATTGACGGGTGAAGCGGGTTGGGCAACCGAGGCTCAGGCTGACGGTGACGATGGGCTCGTCGATCTGCACACTGCTTTGCAGTCGCACGCCGCGCACACTGGCATCACCCTCACCTTCCAACAACAGTTGCAGCAAACCCGATGGCACTTTTGCATCACCCGCCATCACATCGGCGCGCACGCAATCAGGCGTCAAGGTTTCGTCGGCGCTCAGGCGCACCGGGAAAAGAAGATTGAGCGGCTGCCCCAAAGCAGACTGGGTGACCGGCCGCCCGACGCCCAGAGCGACGGCGGACCCATTCAGGGCAAAAAGGCTCAAGGCAAGCAGGCTGAGCCGCCTTGCACGCCCGCCGGATTTATCGTTCAAGAGCACTGAGAAATCTCGATCCATGCCGACGCGCTTTGTTGTTCAGATCACTCTAGCATGCAGCTTGCACACCCTATCCGCACAACTGGACGGCTTGCCCAGGCCATGTCTGCGCGCTCATGGACAATCAAAGCAATGCGGCATTGGCTGCGGACACCACAGAACCCATGAACAGCACGGCACTGACCCCGACCGAGCGCGCCCATATCGATGGCGGCTCCTGGTTTTCCAAACTCTCCCTGACGCTGCGCAATGACATCCTGTCGCGCGCCACCGTGCGCCGACTGAGCGATGACGCCCTGCTCACCTGCCGAGGCGAAATCGCCGAGGAATGGTGCGGCGTGGCCAAGGGCGCAGTGCGAGTCAGCTCGGTATCGCTGTCGGGCAAGCAGATCGCCTTGACCTATGTCGAGCCGGGCACCTGGTTTGGCGATATTTCGCTGTTCGACGGCCTGCCGCGCACGCACGACGCCACAGCTCACGGCGACACCACCTTGCTGGTGGTGCGCAAGCCTGATTTCAAAGACCTGCTGCGGCTGCACACCGAACTGTACGAAGCGCTGCTGCGGCTGAACTGTCGCCGCCTGCGGCTGATGTTCGACATGGTGGAAGACCTCAACACCCGGCCGCTGGCCGCTCGGCTGGCCAAGCAGATTTTGCTGCTGGCCCGCGCCTACGGCGTGCGCCAGGACGGCGACAACGGCGACGAAATCCGCATCGGCCTGCAACTGGCGCAAGAAGACATGGCGCAGCTGCTCGGTGCCTCGCGCCAGCGCGTCAATCAGGAGTTGAAAGGCTTTGAGCGCGACGGGGCGGTGCGGGTGGAACCAACGCGGCTGGTGGTGCTGAGCAAAGACAAATTGTTGGCAATCGCCGGTAAGTAATGCAGGCAAAAAAGAACAACGGAGACCTTATGGACGATTACACCGGAACACGCGCCCTCACCCAGGCCCTTGACATCACCGCACTCAGCGCTTGGCTGACGGCACAGGTTCCAGGCTTCGAAGGCCCATTGGCCATCGAACAATTCAAGGGCGGACAGTCAAACCCGACCTACAAGCTGAGCGCGGCCAGCGGCGACTATGTGATGCGGGCCAAGCCCGGCCCAGTGGCCAAATTGCTGCCCTCGGCGCACGCGATCGAGCGCGAATTTGCGGTGATGAGCGCGCTGGCAGGCAGCGACGTGCCGGTACCCAGGATGCTGGCGCTGTGCGAAGACGAATCGGTGATCGGCCGGGCGTTTTACGTGATGGAGTTCATGCAGGGCCGGGTGCTGTGGGACCAATCGCTGCCGGGCATGAGCATGGCCGAGCGCGGCGCGATGTATGCCGAGATGAACCGCGTAATCGCCGCCCTGCACCAGGTTGATTTCAAGGCCTGCGGCTTGGCCAACTACGGCAAGCCGGGCAATTATTTTGAGCGCCAGATCGGCCGCTGGACCAAGCAGTACCTCGCCTCGGTGACCACGCCGATCGAAGCGATGGACCGGTTGATCGAGTGGCTGCCCGCTCACATGCCCGACTCGGCCCGCGACGCGGCCGAGGTCTCCATCGTTCACGGCGATTTCCGTCTCGACAATATGGTGTTCCACCCGACCGAGCCGCGGGTCATCGCCGTGCTCGACTGGGAGCTTTCCACCTTGGGCCACCCCTTGGCCGACTTCAGTTACCACTGCATGTCGTGGCACATCGAAACCTCGGGCAGCGCGCGCGGCCTGGGCGGCAAAGACCTGGCGGCCCTGGGCATTCCGGACGAGTTGAGCTATGTGCGCAGCTACTGCGAGCGTACTGGGCGTGCCGACGTTGACGCCGTGATGCGCGACTGGAACTTCTACCTCGCCTACAACCTGTTCCGCATCGCCGCCATCTTGCAAGGCATTGCCAAGCGGGCGGAAGATGGCACGGCATCCAGCGACCGGGCGCGCGAAGCCGGTGCCGGTGCGCGGCCCTTGGCCGAGTTGGGCTGGAAGTTCGCCAGCCGCGATTGAGTCAGGTTCAGGGCCGGGGGAAGTTGTCCTCGGGCTGGGCGCTTTGCCAGGCGACCGAGGTGGTCGTCGGCCAGGGCCCGGCTTCCGACAACCGGCCATTGACCCGCAGTGCCTCACGACAGGCAATCTCCAGCAGCCGCACCAAGGCCTGAATTTTCGGCAGCTCGGGCTCGGCCATGGCGGTGCGCAGATAGACATTGCCACGCATCGTCATCAAGACAAACGGGTGGCCATCGGGCAGCAGGTCCTGGCTCGCCTGGGCCAGCACCTCGCTCAGTTCTCCCTCGATCCAGGCGCCGGTCAACTCCTTGGTGACACCGACCGCGCCGAAGCGCTGACGCACCCGCTTCAGGCTGATCTGGCCAAACTTCGGAAACATCACCAACCAGCGCATTTCCTCGGGCGTGTCGGTGTCCACCCGGGTCTTCAGGGTGTCGGTGTAGGCCTCAAACACCGTGGACTCCAGGCTGTCCATCAAGGTGCTGCACAAGACCATCATTTGCAGATCGCCGTGCAGACGCATTTCGCAGCGCATGCGCAATTCGTTGCCTGTGATGTAGGCGCGCTGTGAAGCACCCCACTCGATGCGAAGGCCGCCCGGCAAAGCCTTGGGCTGCTCGATCAAAAAGCCAAAACCGTCGCGTGCCATGGTGAACTTCGCACGCCGACTCTCGGCCCATTCGGCAATGGGTTTCCAGCGTGCGGCATTGGCACGCGCTCGAAACCAATGTTTGACTTGCTTCAAAACCATGAGATGACGGGCCGCCCCGAGGTGATGCGCAGCGCCGGCAACAAACCGGCGATGGAACGCGCGATGGTAGATCAACGCCGCACCTGCTTTGCACAGCGCCCAATAGTGAATCCACCAAGGGTTCGCCAATCGCCCGGTTGATGGCGCCCAAAGGTGGTCCGACCGACAGGAATCGAACCTGTAACCGCCCGCTTAGAAGGCGGGTGCTCTATCCGGTTGAGCTACGGTCGGCAACTCGTGATTTTCACATGCCGCGCAGGGTGCTCAACCAATCAGCACGTTGACGATGGCGTTGCCAATGCCCATCAGGGCTGCACCGGAGATCAGGCCTGCACAGATTGGCTCACAGCCGTCTACCCAGATGCGGTGGCCCGGCGTGCCTGCGGCCTTGTGGCGGCGGCCCATAAGCCAGAACAGCAGGGCGCCGATAAACATCGCCAGCACCGCCTCGGGCGGCAGCACAACGCCCAGGCCGATGGACACGGCCGACAACTGGAAACGGCCCTTGGTGACGATGCGCAAGACTTCGATGACGACAGCCGCAACCGCTGCAAACGCCATCGCGATCAGTGCCGAGGTCGGCAGGCCCTGCAAACCCTTGGCGATGATCTCGGCCACGCCCTTCCATTGGATGGCAGCGGGCATCGAGAACTGCTCGCTGATCAAGGTGGAGGTGGAGCGCACGCCGTTGGCGTCGGCCGGCAGGAAAAGCAGGAAGTACAGCGGCACGCAGGCAATCACCCCGGCAAAAATGCCGATCACATGACCGATGGCCTGATGACGCGGCTTGCCGCCCAGCATGTAGCCAGGCTTGATGTCGCTGAGCAGGTTGGCAGCGTTGGAGGCAATCTCGGCTGTCATGCCGGCAGGCAGCAGGTTGCTGGCAGGGTTGGTACGGTCGATCGCGCCCATGGTGAACTGCGTGATCTTGGACAGTGAGCCGGTCGGCGTCCAGGAAGTCAAAGCCATCGAGTTGGTGCAGATCACCGTCAGCACGAAGATCAGGGGCAAAGAGACCAGCGCCAGCAGCCAAGGCACGCCGAAGAATGCATGCGTGACACCTGCACCCAGCAGGCTGAAGATCGGCACGCCGACGTAGGACACCCACAGCGGTACCTCGATGTGGGCCAACAGATCGGGCGCGGTGCTGGCGGTGCTCTTGTCTTTCTTTTTACGCAGCGACTTGAAGGCGCTGGTAAACAACTCGGGCTTGGCCGCCAGGCCCACCAGCGAGCCGACTACCATCATCGTGACGCCCCACCACATCGACCATTGATTGACGATCTCGGCACGCGAGATCGGCACGATGGCCCCGCTCGGTGCGACGCGGGCCACGATGTCTCCGGCCTGGATCATCATCGGTGCCAGGATCACGAAGTTGATGAAGGCGCCGAGCAGGCAACTGGTTGCCACCGCAATGCCCATCAGCCCGCCGACGCCCAACATGGCCGCATCCAGGGTGAAGCGCAGGCCCAGCGTGCGGAAGTCGGTGCCGAGGATCTTCGGGATCCACAACTCGGCCTTCACTGCAGCCTCGTAGTAGTAGGTGTCGAGCCGCTCATGGAAAGTCCAGGGCGCAGTCATGCCAGCCCACTGATCCATACGCAAAATTTTGAATTGCAGCAGCTTCATCCAGCCATCGCTGACCAGGGCCTGGTACACGCCAGTGCCCAATGCCACAAAGCCGAGCAGCCGCGCCTTGAACATGCCTGCACCGGCATCGCCGGTATAGAGCGAATCCAGCACCACGCCGCTGGCCCGGCCTTCCGGAAACGGCAGTTGCTCTTCGTTGATGAAGCGCCGCTTCATCGGAAAGGCCACCAGCACGCCCAGGATGGAAATCACGATCATCCAGATCATCATTTGCCACCAGGGAATGATGCGCTCGGTGATCAACATATAGGCCGCCAGGCTGCTGAACAGTGGCGTGACCACATAGCCGGCGGCCGTGGCTATCGACTGCGTGCAATTGTTTTCCAGGATCGAGAAATCATCGCCCGCGCCCATGCCGTGCAGGATGCGGAACAGCGCAAAAGCCAAGATCACCGAGGTGAGTCCGACGCCGATGCTGATGCCCGTCTTGCCGCCGATGTAAAGGCCGGTGGCTGAGAGCACGCCGCCGAGCAAGAAGCCGGTCAGGCCGGCACGAAAGGTCAGTTGCGGCATGTCGCCGCGGAAGATCTTGGTGAACCACCACTCGTCTTTTTGTGCCCGTGTCCAGGTGCGGATTTGTTCGTCGGTCAGTTGCTCGATAGCCATGTGCGGGAATCTATGGGGGCCGGTTCGGTAAAACCTGAAGCGGCAGATTGTCTCAGCGCAATCGCTGTCAACTTGTCGGGGAAGGCCCGCAGTTAAAGGGGGCTCAGAATGAAAAAACCCGCTGAGTGCAGGCACTCAGCGGGTTCTTCAAAACGCTCTATCGAATAAATGGTCGGAGTACAAAGATTCGAACTTTGGACCCCCTGGTCCCAAACCAGGTGCGCTACCAGGCTGCGCTACACTCCGAAGACATCGATTATGGCACAGTTTTCTGGCCTTGGCAAAAAGACCTGAAACAAACAGCTCTATCTGCCTCCTGAAGCTCAGGGCGATCCTAGGACTGCGGCCCCGCCCGACCACTGAGCAGGCACCTGGCAGATCGGGGTTCCACGACCCCAAGCAATGCCACAAACCCGATGCGCCATCGGGCGGCGCAAAGACTCAAACAAGCGGCTGTCTCGGCGCGATGTTGAGCGATCCCCTCACAGGCCAGCGGTGCAATCAATAAATCGGCCTTGGCCGGTGATCAGGGCGGCACGAACCGGCTCACCCGGCTGCAGGATTTGCACGGCAGTTCGGTACGCGCGCAACTGCTCGATGTAGACCGGGTTCTGCTC
>JBBQKT010000051.1:0-14093 GCA_038327205.1 Burkholderiales bacterium
TGCCGTCGATCTCACCGGCATGGATGCCGCCCTGCACCAGCAGCACCGGCAGGCCTTGGCGGCGTGCGGCCTCGGGGGTCAATGCGCCGCTGGTGGAGGCGATCAGGGCCAGCATCGGCCGGCCCTCGGGCGTGGTGCCAAAGCGCTCGCAGCGCACCGCCTTGGGATAGGCGCGGGCAAAGGCCGGGCACAGCGCCTGCACCTCGGCATAGCGCCCGGTCTGGGTGAAGGCGCTGCGCTCGGCCACGGTGCTCAGCGGCTTTGCCGGGCCTGCGCAGACGGCGCTCGTGGCAGTTGCTAAAAGAATCGAAAGGCTCAAGAGGGTCAGCTTCATGCGGCGAGGATAGCGTCCTAAACTGCGGCAACCGTATGCCCGAGCAACCCGCCTTGACCGCCTCCCGCCCCACCTTCAGCGACCTGATCCTGCTCCGCGCCGTGCAGCGCCTGGAGCCGGACGGGCAGGCGCTCGATGACGTGGTGGCCCTGCGTGAGGCCCATGCCGAATTCCAGCAGCCGACCGAGCGGCTGATCGCCCGCGCCGCCATGCTGGCGCGCGAGCACGGCCTCACGCAGGCGCTGGCGCACTGGCGGTCAGGCCTGCCCTGGCTGGCACTGGGCGCGGCGCTGGGGGTGGGGCTGCTGTCTTACGCCCTGGTCAACGCCGTGGTCGGCCATGACCGGCAAATCAATGCGGTGGCCGCCCTGCTGGCCGTGCTGGGGCCCCATGCTTTGAGCCTGCTGCTGTGGCTGGCGGGTTTGATGATTGGCAGCACGGCCAGCGGCGTCACCGGCTGGGCGGCGCAGGCCCTGTCGCGCGGCATGGGTCCGGGCCGGGTGGTGTTGGCCGCCACGCTTGATGTGCTCGGTCGCCAGCGGGGCCTGGCCGCCTGGGCATTCGGCGTGCTGAACCACACGATCTGGTCGTTGGCCCTGCTGTTGACCTTGGCGGGGCTGGGCTTTGCGTTTTCGTTCCTGGCCTACCGTTTGACTTGGGAAACGACCATCCTCGCGCCGGGCTTTTTTGCCGCGTTTGCCAAGTTGAGCGGCTGGCTGCCGGGGCTGCTTGGCTTTCCGACGCCGGATGTGGCGGGCAGCTTGATCGGCAATGAAAGCCGGGGTTGGGCACTTTGGTTGATGGGCTGCACCCTGGTTTACGGTGTGGCGCTGCGTTTGATCTTTTTGGGCCTCAGCGTCGTGCGCACGCGCCGGCTTTTACGCGGCCTGACGCTCGACGCCAGCGACCCCTATTTGCGCCATCTGATGACGCGTTTTGCTGCGCTGGACGCTGCCACCGAGCTGCTCGATCTGGAGCAGCCCGGCGCCGCCCGGGCCGCACCATCGCTGATCAGCAACGCCGCCTGGCAGGGCCGGGCGGCAGTGGGCTTCGAGCTGCCCGAGACCCTGGCCTGGCCGGTCGCACTGGCGGCCGTGCCGCAGGCCCGAACGACCGGCAGCGCCGACGACAAGCGGGCGCTGTTGGCCCGGCTGAATGACGCCGCCCCGGCGCGCTTGCTGCTGCTGTGCCACGGCCCGTCCAGCCCCGACCGCGGTGCCGAACGCTTTGTCCGTGCCGCCCTGCAAACGGCGGGGAGCGGTGCGCTGTTGCTGCTCGCCGCCGATGCGGCGGGCCTGCGGCGCTGGCGCGACTGGGTGGCCGAGACCAGCCTGCCGCTGCACGCGGTGTTCGATCACGCCGAGGCTGCGCAGCAATGGCTCGCCCACGATGATTAGCCTGGCCGTCGTCGGCCATACCAATGTCGGCAAGACCTCGCTGCTGCGCACCCTGACCCGCCGGGCCGACTTTGGCGAGGTGGCCGACCGGCCCGGCACGACGCGCCATGTCGAAGCGATCACCCTGAGCGTGCACGGCCGCCCAGCGCTGCGCTTCCTCGACACGCCGGGCCTGGAAGACGCTACCGCGCTGCTGGAGCATTTGCAGCAGCTCGATGCCGCCCTGCCGCGTGGCGAGCGGGTGCGGGCCTTTTTGCGTGGTGCGCTGGCGCAGGGCGAGTTCGAGCAGGAGGCCAAGGTCTTGCGCAGCCTGCTGGAGGTGGACGCCGGCCTGCTGGTGATCGACGCGCGCGATACGCCGTTGCCCAAGTTTGCCGCCGAGATCGAGATCCTGATGCTGTGCGGCCGGCCGCTGCTGCCGGTGCTGAATTTTGTGCGCGACCCATCGTCCCAAGAGCCCGCCTGGCGCGCCTTGCTGGCCAGCCACGGCCTGCACGCGCATCTGCGTTTCGACGCCGTGGCGCCCTTTATCGGCGCCGAGGCGAATCTGTACAGCGATCTCGGCGCGCTCCTGCCCGACCAACGCGGGCAACTTCAAGCGGTGATCGACCACCTCGCCACCGAGCGTGCCGACCGTCACCGCGCCAGCCTGCGCCTGATTGCTGAACTGCTGCTGGGTCTGGCGGCACTGCGCACCTCAGCCCCGCAAACCACCTTGGCCGACGAAGGCGCGAAGCTGGCCTTCATCCGCAGCTTTCGGGCGCAGGTGGCCACGCGAACGCGGCGCACGATGGATCAATTGCTGGCCCTGCACGGCTTTGGCCGCGACACGGCGCAGGCAGCCGAGCTGCCTCAGCTGGCGGGCCGCTGGGACGACGATCTGTTCAACCCCGAGGGCCTGAAGCGCGCCGGCAAGCAGTTCGGCACCGGGGCGGCGATTGGCGGGGCGATTGGCCTGGCGGCCGATGTGGCGCTGGCCGGGTTGTCGCTCGGTGCCGCCGCCACCCTCGGTGCAGCGGTCGGCGGCATGGCCAGCCAGGGCATCGGCCCGCTCGGCCGCAAATTGATCAACAAGCTGCGCAGCGTGCAGGAATTGACGCTGGACGATGCGACCCTGCTGCGTGTGGCCGGGCAGCAGCTCAGCCTGCTTGGCGCGCTGGAGCAGCGGGGCCATGCGGCCTTGGACGTCTTGCGGGACGACGAAGTCGGCTTGGCGGCGTCCAAGGGCCCACCGCTGCTGCGCGCCTTGCGGCCGGCGCGGGCCCATCCCGAGTGGGCGGCGGCGGATGCTTCGTTGTCGCGGGAGCGGCAGGCTGCCGTTTTGGTCATCGCCCTGGGCTTGCCAGGTGCCTGAAGCCCCCTACTTGTCGTGGGACTGCTCGCGCAGCATCCTCGCCATCAGCGCAAAAAACCGGTCATAAAACTCGCCCGCCGGAATCGTCTCCGACGCGACCTTGACCAGTGAATCCTCCGACGACGACAAGGGCACCGAGATTGAGCCGATGGCGCTCACGCCGATGCTGGTCGCGTTGGTGCTGCGCTTGACCGCATAGCGGTCTTGCTGGGCCGAGACGTAGGCGGTGGCGACGGCATCGGCCCGTCCGTCGGCCACGCAGACGATGTTGAAGGTGATCTCCACATGCACCTCGCCGTCGGGCTGGAAGTGCTTGGTGCCGTTCAACACGCCTTTTTGTGCCTTGGCAATCACATAGCCCTGGCTCAGCAGCGCGCGGCGGGCGGCCTCGCAGGTGTCGTCCACATTGCCGTCAAACAGGCGCGAAAACGTCTCGTCGGACTGGAAGCGCTCGGTCTTGTAGACATTCACGCCGCGCTGTGACGGGGTGCCGCCGCAGGCTGTCAGCAACGAGGCGACCAGCAGCAGCGCGGTGAGAGGAATGAGGGGCTTCGGCATCGCCCGATTATCGGGCGACACAATGCAGGCCTCGAATGAAGGAAGACCGATGAAACTCTTGCGCCGCCATGCCCTGGCCGTCACTGCCAGCTTGTTTGTCCTGTCCGGTCTCGGCTCGCCCGTGATGGCAGCCACCGCGAAGTCGGCCTTTGACAGCGAGGTCAACCGCTTTCTCGCCGCCTACTGGAAGCTGCTGCCGCAAGCCGCCGTCGAGTCGGGCCAGTACGCCGCCGCCGCCCGCCTGCCCGCACCGACCGAGGCGGACCGGCTGGCGCAGATTGCCTTCACCGAAACCTGGCTCAAACGATGGGCCCAGCTGGGGCAGGGCAACAAGGCGCTGAGCGCCTCGCAGCAGGGCGATCTGGCCCTGCTCGACAACCAGCTGCAAAGCCTGCGCTGGAACCTGACGACTCTGCGTGCCGACCAGTGGGATCCGTCCGGTTACAACGTGGCGATGGCCTTTGGGGAGCTGCTGAACAAGGATTTCGCGCCGCTCAAGACCCGGCTGGGCCTGGTCGATCAGCGGCTGCAGCAAGTGCCCGCCTATTACCGTGCGGCGCTGGCGCAGATCAAGGCCCCCAGCCCGCCCCATTTGCGCCTGGCCATCGAGCAGAACGAGGGCGCGCTGGACACCTTCCGCAGCGAGATTCCGAAGGCCATGGCCGCCGCCAAATTGGATGCCGCGACCGCTAAGCGCCTGCGCCAGCACAACGCCGCCGCGCTGGCTGGGGTGGAGGGCTTTGTGGCCGCGCTCAAGCAGCTTGAAACAACGCAGAACGCGGACGGCAGCGGCCGATCTTTTCGCATCGGCAAGGCACTGTTCGAGGCCAAGTTCGGCTACGACATCCAGGCCACGGTGGACGCTGACACCCTTTACCGGCGTGCCCTGGTCGAAAAAGAGCTGCTGCATGACCGCATGGGCATCCTGAGCAGTCAGCTGTGGCCGGGCCTGTTTCCGGGCGAGGTGCCGCCGGCCGACCGGCTGGCCAAGATCGCCCGTGTGATCGACAAGCTGTCGGAGCGCCACACCACCCCGGCCGCCTACATCGACATCATCAAGGCGCAGATCCCCGCCTTGTCGGCCTGGGTCACAAAACATGATTTATTGACGCTCGACCCGAGCCGGCCGCTGGTGGTGCGCGAAACCCCGACTTGGATGCGCGGCGTGGCCGGGGCGTCAATCAGCGCGCCCGGCCCGATGGACCCCAAGGGCGTGACCTATTACAACGTTGATCCGCTCGACGACTACACGCCCGAGAAGGCCGAAAGCTATTTGCGCGAATACAACCACTGGGCGCTGCAGGTGCTCAGCATCCACGAGGCCGTTCCCGGCCATTACGTGCAACTGCTGTATTCGAACAAGTCCGCGTCCAAGGTGAAATCGCTGTTCGGCAACGGCGCGATGGTCGAAGGTTGGGCCGTTTACGGCGAGCGGATGATGATGGAAAGTGGCTATGACGAGAGCCCCGAAATGGGCCTGATGTATGCCAAGTGGAACCTGCGTGTCGTTTGCAACGCCATCCTCGACCATGCGGTGCACGTGGACGGCATGAGCGAGGCCGACGCGATGAAGTTGTTAGAGCGTGAGGCCTTTCAGTCGCATACCGAGGCGACCGGCAAATGGCGGCGCGCGCAGGTCAGCTCGGTGCAACTGAGCAGCTATTTCGCCGGCTTCTCCGACATCCTGGCCCTGCGTGAACAGCTGAAGGGGGAACTGGGCCCACGCTTCAATCTGAAGGCCTTCCACGAAGAGTTTTTGAGCTACGGCAGTGCGCCGGTGAAGATGGTCAGCCGCCTGATGCGGGCCAAGGTGCAAGCCCGATGAACACCAAACAAACCCTCCTGTTGTCGCTCAGCCTGGGCTTGAGCGCAGCGTTTGCCGCCGAGCAGCCGCTCACTGCCTTGCCCTACACCCCCAGCCTCAATGTCCCGTCGATGGACCGCAGCGTTGACCCCTGCGAGGACTTTTATCAATACGCCTGCGGCGGCTGGATCGCCAACAACCCGATCCCGGCCGACCAGGCCCGTTGGTCGGTCTATGCCAAGCTGGCGAACGACAACCAGCGCTATTTGTGGGGCATTCTGGACAAGCTGTCGGCCGCTGACCCGGCGCGCACGGCGAGCCAGACCCAGATCGGCGACTACTTTGCCGCTTGCATGGATGAAACGGCGGCCAATGCGCAGGGACTGACGCCCTTGCAGCCGATGCTGGCGCGCATCAACGGCTTGGCGTCCAAAGCGCAACTGCCCGCCCTGCTGGCGGCGCTGCATCTGGCCACCTTCAACGAGCGGGTCTTTTTTACCTTCAGCTCGGGCCAGGACTTTGCCAAATCCACCCAGCAAATTGCCTTTGCCTCGGCCGGTGGCATCAGCCTGCCCGACCGCGATTACTACCTGAAGAGCGATGACAAATCGCAGCGCCTGCGCGCGCAGTATGTTGCCCACGTCCAGGCCATGTTCGCGGCCTTGGGTGATGCGCCCGAGGCCGCAGCGGCCGCCGCCCGCAGCGTGCTGGCCACCGAGACGGCCCTGGCCAAGGCCTCGCTGAGCCGGGTCGACAAACGCGACCCCTACAAGACCTTTCACAAGCTGGATGCCCGCGGTTTGCAGGCCTTGACCCCCGGCTTCAACTGGGCCGCCTACAGCGAAGCGCTGGGCCTGTCGGCCGCGCGCCTGAGCCCCGTCAATGTCACCGAGCCGGCCTTTTTCAAGGCCTTTGACCGGCAGCTTGCCGCGATGAGCCTGGTCGATCTGAAAACCTATCTGCGCTGGCAGTTGCTGAGCAGTCAGGCGCCTTATTTGACGAACGGGCTGGTGCAGGCCAACTTCGACTTCTTCGGCCAAACGCTGAACGGCGTGCCCCAGCTCAAATCGCGGTGGAAGCGCTGTGTCGAGCTGGTCGATGCACAGCTGGGCGAGGCCCTGGGCCAGGAGTTTGTGCAGCGCAACTTCAGCCCCGAGCTGAAGCAGCAGACCCAGCAGATGACCGAGCAGATCGAGGCGGCGATGGGTGACCGCATCAAGGGCCTGGCCTGGATGAGCACGGCCACGAAGGCGCGGGCGCTGGCCAAGTTGCACAGCATCGTCAACAAGATCGGCTACCCCGAACGCTGGCGCGACTACGGCGCGCTGCAGGTCTCGCGTGGCGACTTTGTGGCCAATGTGCAGCGCGGCAATGTCTTCGAGGCGCTGCGCCTGCTGGACAAGATCGGGCAGCCGCTGGACCGGGGCGAATGGGGCATGACGCCGCAAACCGTCAACGCCTATTACAACCCGCAGATGAATGACATCAACTTCCCTGCCGGCGTGCTGCAAGCCCCCTTGTTCGACCCCAAGCTGGACGATGCGCCCAACTACGGCAATACCGGCGGCACCATCGGCCACGAGCTGGTGCACGGTTTTGACGACGAAGGCCGGCAGTTCGATGCCCAGGGCAATCTGAAGGATTGGTGGACCAAGAAAGACGCCCGTGCCTTCGAACAACGCGCCGCCTGTGTGGTCGATCAGTACGCCGGTTACACCATCGTGGACGACATCAAGATCAACAGCAAGCTGACCCTGGGCGAGGATCTGGCCGACTTCGGCGGCATGGTGCTGGCCCTGGCGGCCTGGCAGGCCCACACCGCCACCATGCGGCTGATGCCCTTGGACGGGCTGACGCCCACCCAACGCTTTTTCGTGGGCTTCGCCCAGTGGGATTGCAACAGCGCGCGGCCCGAAGCGCTGCGGGTCAAGGCGCTGACCGACCCCCATTCGCCGGGCCGCTACCGGATCAACGGCGTGGTGGTGAACATGCCCGAGTTCGAACAGGCCTTTGCCTGCAAGCCGGGGCAGAAGATGGTCAAGAAAGAGGCGGATCGCTGCAAGGTGTGGTGAAGGCAGCGCCGCTGTTGATGGGCCATGGGCCGCAGCCGCTTTCAAATGGATACACGCCGGACAGCCAATCGGTCGGCCAGCGCGCTGCGGCCCGCGTTGACTCCTTGCAGCGTCCCCGCAATTTCTGCGGGCGACGTTGATCGAGGCAAGGAGTTACGAAGCATGAATATCTTCAGCATCAAGACAGTCGCCGCCCTGGCCATCGCCGTGACGGGCGTGTTGGGCAGCAGCATCGCGCAGGCGGGCCCGGATGTGCGCTGGTCGGTCACGATTGGCGGGCCCACGCAGTTCTACGGTCAGCCGTATTACAGCCAGCCGGAGCCGGTGTACTACGCGCCTGCCCCTGTTTATGTGCAGCCCCGTCCGGTCTACCGGCAGGAGCAGCCGTATTACTACGGCCGTCCGGTGGAATACCGCTACCCGACCCGCTGGGACCGCGATGCTGATGGCATCCCGGATCGCTATGAGCGTCATCACGGCCGCCGCGGGGACCGCGATCGCGACGGCGTGCCGGATCGCTACGACCGCCGGCCCGGCGACTCCTGGCGGCATTGAGGCTTGCCCTGAGGCTGGGTGGATCCCAGCCTCACTAAGATCGGCGCGGACTCCCACTCAGCGCCGACCATGAACTCAGCCGAAGCTCAATTTTTAGGCAAGCCCAAACGGGTCTTGGTGCTCGGCGCCACCGGCACGATTGGCCAGGCCACGGTGCGCGCCTTGCTGCGGCAGGGCCATGAAGTGGTGTGCGTCGTGCGCCCGCGCGCCGGCGTCAAAGGGCTGATGACCCGCGACGACAGCGCCCGCTTGTTGGCCGGCGCGAGCGTTCGCTTTGGGGATGTCACTGACCCTGCCTCGCTCGCCCGCGACGGTCTGCAGGGCGAGCAGTTTGACGCGGTCGTCTCCTGCCTGGCCTCGCGCACCGGTGCGCCGCGCGACGCCTGGGCCGTCGATCACCAGGCCCAGCTGCATGGGCTGGCCGCCGCGCAGACTGCCGGCGCCGGTCACTTCGTGCTGTTGTCGGCCATCTGCGTTCAAAAGCCGCTGCTGGCCTTCCAGCAGGCCAAGCTGGCGTTCGAAGCCGCGCTGATCGCGTCGGGGCTGACCTATTCCATCGTGCGTCCCACGGCCTTCTTCAAATCCCTGTCGGGCCAGGTCGAAAGGCTGCGGCGTGGCAAGCCGTTTCTGGTGTTCGGCGACGGCACGCTGACCGCCTGCAAGCCGATCAGCGACGATGACTTGGGCCGCTATCTGGCCGGCTGTCTGGATGACCCCAGCCGCCACAACCGCGTGCTGCCGATTGGCGGCCCGGGCGACGCGGTCACACCGCGCCAACAGGGCGAGCAGCTGTTCGCCCTGCTCGGCCGAGAGCCGCGCTTCAAACAGGTGCCGGTCGGCCTGCTCGACGTCATCATCAGCCTGCTGGGCGCAGCGGGGCGGGTGCTGCCGAGGCTTGCGGAGAAGGCGGAGCTGGCCCGCATCGGCCGCTATTACGCGACCGAGTCGATGCTGGTGCTGAACCCGCAGACCGGGCTTTATGACGCGGCAGCCACGCCGTCCACCGGCACCGAGACCTTGCTTGATCACTACACCGAGCTGGTCAGCGGCAAACGTCGTGCCGAGCTCGGCGACCATGCGGTGTTTTGAGCCGACGCTTCGGCGCAATCGTCGCGGCTGGATGTCCTGTCAAATGGCGACAGGCATTCGCCCGGTGCTGACAGCCCCGTCATGCGCGCTGATGGCTATGTCACCGGTTTGTTGAATAGCGTGACGCTCTTTTCGCCATAATTTTTGCGCGCCATCAGTCGCGGCCGGTACGCGCAGCACCAACACAAATAAGCCCACCCTGCAGCCCGCGGCGGCGGTCCATTTGACGGGCGGCCCAGTCAGGGCCAGTCACCGGCGCAGTGTGCGGCAGCGAACCGACGTCGAGCGTTGAGACGCCTAAGGTCGCGATATTGGATGTGCGTCGCACACCCTTCTCAGCGCCAAGGATCTCACCATGACCAAGCCCACTTCGATGCCGCTCGCCACACCGCGTAGCGCACTCTTCACCTTGCTGTGCGGTGCCGCATTCGCCGCCACCTTGGTGGGTTGCCAGAAAACCGAGACGCCGCCGCCGGCACCCGTCGTGATCGCTGTGCCCGGTCCAACCGGCGCCACCGGCGCCACCGGTTCGACGGGCGCTACCGGCGACGCCGGCGCGACCGGCCGCACGGGAGGCGACACCATCATCGTGGTGCCGCCGGCCGCCTCAGCGCCGCGTTGATTGCCGTGCCGAGGAGTGCTGCGCTTGACGCGCGCCTCGGCAGCGCTTCACTGATGGACGTTGTCGCGTTCGCACAGCGCGCGCATGCTGCAGTGCGGCCGGTGCCAAGCCGTCAGCCTACGGGCTTGCGGGTTGTGGGCAGCGTGCTCCACATGATCAAGGCCAGCAGCGCTGCCTGAATGGGCAGCCGCATGATCAGCGCCCAATACGGCACGCCGAACAGCTCGGGCCGCTGCAGCATGTAGACATGTGCCGGCGTGACGGCGATGGTCAGCCAGAACAAGCCCACACCGGCCGCGCGTCGGCTGTTCGGCCAAAGCAGGCCGATCGCGCCGATCAGCTCGAACACCCCGCTGATCCAGACGGCCGCACGCGGCCAGGGGATGATCGGCGGCACGATGCGAACCTCCGCGTCTGTGAAGACGAAGTGCGCCACCCCGCCCAGCAAAAACCAGAGAAATACGATGGCCAGACCGATGCGTTTGGCGCGGGTCAACCGGGGCGGTGAGGTCATGTCTGGGCCTGTTCAGGTGGGGTGAAGGCGGGCCGCCACAGTTGACGACACACCGAAGCTTCGTTTGTGCGATCTGCGGATCGACTGTCAAGGTGTCTCGCCCCGCTCGCGATGCTGCGACACATCGGCGTTGCCTTGCATTCGATCGTATCCCTGTGTTGCAGCAGCAGTTTTGCCGGTGCCCGAGGGCAATCCATTGCTCGCTACTACCAATGTGGAGTGAGGTCGGGCTGGTTATAACTTCGCCTACCGAGGCCACACCAATGTCTCGGCAAGGCGTCCGGCCTACAGCCGGCATTGCGCCAAATACAGCGGCTGACCTGTCCATCCTGGCGCCGTCTTCCCCAGCCATCCCATGTGTCCACCGCCGGCGTGCCCTGTTGTGCGCCGGTGCAAATTCAGAGGTTTTGAATGCAAGCCACGCTGAAAGATTTGCTCGCGCAGGGCGCAGATGACGCAGTTGCTTTGAGCGCACCCGCGCGACCGCCCCTGCTTTGGCGTGAGCTGCGCGCGCAGATCACCGGCACGCTCGCCACGTTGAATGATTTGGGCATTGGCCGCAACGACCGGGTGGCCATCGTGCTGAATAACGGCCCGGAAATGGCCAGCTGTTTCATGGCCTGCGCCAGCGGTGTGGCCAGTGCCCCGCTGAACCCGGCTTACCGCGCCGACGAGTTTGAGTTCTACCTGTCAGACCTGAACGCCAAGGCCTTGATCGTCGATCACGACAGCGCGTCGCCGGCCATCGAGATGGCGGTCAAGCGGGGCGTGCGCATCCTCGACCTCACGCCCGGCAGTGCCGCTGGCAGCTTCACCCTCGCCGAGCGCGGCGGCAACGCCCATGTGGCGCCTGCGGCCCAGCCCGGTTTCGCGCAGCCCGACGACATCTCGATGGTGCTGCACACCTCGGGCACCACCTCGCGTCCGAAGATCGTGCCGTTGTCGCAGGGCAATCTGTGTGCGTCAGCCCGCCACATCAGCCGCACGCTGCAGTTCACCTCGGCCGATCGGGGCCTGAACATCATGCCGCTGTTCCACATTCACGGGCTGATCGCCGGCGTGCTGGCGCCGCTGGCAGCAGGCTCGCAGGTGTTCTGCACGCCGGGCTTCAACGCACTGAAATTCTTTGCCTGGATGGACGAGTCAGCGCCGACTTGGTACACGGCCGTGCCGACGATGCACCAGGCCATCGTTTCGCGCGCCAGCAAAAATCAAGACGTGATCGCGCGCCACCCACTGCGCTTTTTGCGCTCGTCGTCATCGTCGATGCCGCCGCAGGTCATCCGTGAACTGGAAGCCGTGTTTGGCGCACCCCTGATCGAGAGTTACGGCATGACCGAGGCCTGCCACCAGATGGCCAGCAACCCGCTGCCGCCGCTGGTTCGCAAGCCAGGCACCGTCGGCGTGGCAGCCGGCCCCGAGGTGGCCATCATGGCTGAGGACGGCACCCTGCTGCCGCGCGGCACGGACCTGGAACACACCGGCGAAATCGTCATCCGTGGCCCCAACGTGACCGCCGGCTACGAGAACAACCCGAAGGCCAATGCCGAGGCCTTCACGCACGGCTGGTTCCGCACCGGCGACCAGGGGGTGATGGACGCCGACGGCTACATCAGCATCACCGGCCGGTTGAAGGAGATCATCAACCGTGGCGGCGAGAAGGTCAGCCCCCGCGAGGTGGACGAAATCTTGATGGACCATCCGGCCGTGGCCCAGGTGGTCTGCTTTGGCATGCCGCACCCCAAGTTGGGCGAAGAAGTGGCCGCCTGCGTGGTGCTGCGCGAAGGCCAAGACGTGACCGAGCGCGAGCTGCAAACCTTCGTCGCCAGCCGTGCCGCCGACTACAAGGTGCCGAAGAAGATTTTGTTCATGGCCGAGATCCCCAAGGGTGCGACCGGCAAGCTCCAGCGCATCGGGCTCTCGACAAAGCTGGGCCTGGGCTGACCTTGCCTGCCTTCCGCGCCGGCAGTGCCGCCCGCAACACCCGCCTTTGCCGTCGTCATTTCCCCCATCCTTTTCAAGTTGGAGAACGCGTCTATGGTCACCAGAAATTGCTTCACCACGTTGGCCCTGTGCCTGCCGCTCGCCACGCCCGTGATGGCTGCGGGCTGGGAGCCCACCAAGCCGGTTGAATTCGTGGTGCCGGCCGGAACGGGCGGTGGAGCCGACCAGATGGCGCGCTTTCTTCAAGGCGTGTTGGCCAAAAACAAGCTGATGCCCCAGCCGCTCGTGGTGGTCAACAAGTCAGGGGGTGCGGGGGCCGAAGGCTTTCTCGACGTCAAGGGCGACACCGGCAACCCGCACAAGATCGTCATCACCTTGAGCAACCTGTTCACCACGCCGCTGGCCACTGGCGTGCCGTTCAACTGGCGCGACATGACGCCGGTGAGCATGCTCGCACTCGACCAGTTCGTGCTGTGGGTCAACGCCGAATCACCCTGGACAACGCCCAAGGCCTTTTTCGATGCCCTCAAAAGCAGCCCTGACAAAACCATCAAGATGGGCGGCACCGGCAGCAAGCAAGAAGACCAGATCATCACCGTGCTGCTCGAAAAAGCAGCCGGCAAGAAGATGACCTATGTGCCGTTCAAGGGCGGCGGCGACGTGGCGGTGCAGCTGGTGGGCAAGCACATTGATGCCACCGTCAACAACCCGATTGAGGCCGAGTCGCACTGGCGTTCGGGCAAGCTGCGCCCGCTGTGCGTGTTCGACAAGGTCAAGATGCCCTACCCCGACAAGCTCACCGCCACCCAGAGCTGGGCCGACATCCCGACCTGTCCGTCAGCGGGCATCCCGGTCGATTACCTGATGCTGCGCGGCATCTTCATGCCGCCGGGCGTGACGCCCGAACAGCAAAAGTACTACGTCGATCTGTTCGCCAAAGTGCGTGCGCTGCCCGAGTGGAAAGACTTCATGGCCAAGGGTGCGTTCAACCAGACGGCGCTGACCGGGCAGGCTTACTTCGACTGGTTGGGCAGCAACGAGCAGATGCACCGCACGCTGATGCGTGACGCGGGTTTCCTGGCGAAGTAAAGCCTCGATAAAGGCCTCGACTACCGGCAGCCTGCCGGCCACCTTCAAGGAGTTGGGTATGGATAGCGAATCTGATTCCAGCGGCACCGTCGACGTGCGCTGGCCCGAACTGGTGCTCGCCTTGACCCTGCTGGCTACAGCGGTGCTGGTCATCGTTGACAGCGTTCGCGTCGGTATCGGCTGGGCCGAAGACGGTCCGCGCTCGGGCTACTTTCCCTTCTACATCGGCCTGGGCTTGCTGGGCTCGTCGGCCTGGATCGCGGTTCAGCAGCTGCGGCACTGGCGGGTCAAGAACACCTTTGCCGAACGCTCGCAGCTGGCCAGCGTTTGGGCCATTTTGTGGCCGATGGTGCTGTACGTGGGGCTGATCGCAGTGATGGGCATCTACATCGCGTCGGCCGTGTTGATCTGCTACTTCATGCTGCGCCACGGCAAGCATGGTCTGTGGGTCACGGCGGGCGTGTCGGTGGGCGTTCCGCTGGTCTGCTTCGCGGTGTTCGAGCGCTGGTTTCTGGTGCCGCTGCCCAAAGGTCCGGTCGAAATATTGTTGGGTCTGTGATGGACGAAATTCAAAGTCTTTTCCACGGTTTTGGCATCGCCCTGACCCTGCCCAACCTCGGCTACATGCTGCTTGGCATCACGCTTGGGGTGCTGATCGGGGTGTTGCCTGGGCTGGGCGGCGCCAACGGCGTGGCCATCCTGCTGCCGCTGACCTTCAGCATGAACCCCACCTCGGCCATCATCATGCTGAGCTGCATCTA
>JBBQKT010000052.1:0-14010 GCA_038327205.1 Burkholderiales bacterium
GTGTCCGAGGTCTCGGGCTTCAGCGTGCCCTTGATGGCGGCAAAGCCGGCGGCCGTGGTGGCAAACGGCGTGGTGCCAGTGGCGGCACCCTGGAACGCGCGCATATTGCGGGCGGCCGAGGCAAAGACTTCATCGCTGGCCGAGAGCTGGTAGTTCAGGCCGACCTGGGGCAGGAAGCCCTTGCTGGCGGTGATGCTGTCGGACGGCTTGTCGCTGCCGACCTGCAGCAGGCCGTCGATCTTCACCCGCAGCGACTTGAAGCCGGCGCCCAGCGTGAGGTTCTTGCTCAAGGCCACGGTGTCGGCCACCGAGAACTGGTCGGTCTTGGTGCTGAAGGCGTACTGCCACTGGGTGAAGAAGGGGTTGCTCGGGAAGTCGTACGGGCTGGGCACGGCCGTCGGCGAGGTGGCGTAAAAGCGGCGGGCCTGGTCGAAATCGTTCTTCTCGTGCCAGTAGGCGAGCTTGACCTGGTGGGCGCCAAGGTCGACATCAAGGCTGCTGACCAGACCGTTGCGCTTGATCTCGTACTCGGTCGTGCGCAGGGCCACGGGCGTGCCATCGGGGGACGGGGTGTAAGGCGTGTACCAGAGGCCACGGCCTTCGTTGTGGTGGTGGTAGACGGTGGTCTTCAGGCGCAGGCTGTCGGCCAGCTTGACATCCAGCGTGGCGCCGGCCAGCTGGTCTTTGCGCAGGCCGGAGCCGGCGTAATAAGCGTCATCGCACTGGGCGACATAGCTGCTGCCACCGTTGCCGCAAAGGGTGTTCGAGGCCTTGATGGCGGCGCCGAAATCAGGGTAGAAGTTGTCCCAGTTGTTGCCCAGGCGCTTGATCATTTCCAGCGACATGTCCTGGTAATCGATCTCGCGGCGGTCCGAGGTGTTGACGAAGGCCGAGAAGCGGTTGTCGCCGAACTGTTTGACGTATTTCAGGTTCCACTGCTCCGAGCGCTGCTCGCCCTGGCCCTTCCACTTGTCGGCGTTCTGGTTGGTGTAGCTGACATAGAACTGGCCGAACTCGCTGGCGCCGCTGTCCAGGCGCAGGAAGGTGCGGCGGTTTTTGTCGCTGCCCAGGGTCTGGCGCACATCAAGGCCGAACTTGTCCGACGGATCACTCGAATAGAACTGCAGGGTGCCACCCAAGTTGCTCGACGATGCGGTTTCCAGCGAGCCGGTGCCCTGCGACAGCAGCGCGCGGGACACGTTTTCGCTCGAGATGGCGCGGCTGATGTGCAGGCCGTTCAAATTGCCGTAGGACATGTCGCCCAGCGGCACGTCGTCGAGCGTGAAGCCCAATTGGTTTTGCGAGAACGAGCGCACGGTGAAACGCGCCGACCACTCATAGTTGCCCAGTGGATCGGCCGCCTGGAAGTTCACGCCTGGCAGGCGCGCGACGGTGGCCAGGGGGCTGGTGCCCGAGATGGCGTTGTCAAAGTCGACCTTGCTCAGGCCCTGGACCGAGCGCAGCTGGCCGCGGCCCATCGTGACGGTGACGCGTTCCAGCGCGTTGACGTCCGATGTCGTGCTGTTGTCCTGTGCCAGGGCCGGCGCGGCGGCGCAAAACGCCAATGCCAATGCGGCAGCCAGAGTGCTGATGCGGTGCGTTTGAGTCATGTCGATGCTCGAAGTGATGGGGCTGGTGGGCGTCCGTAGACGCGACACCGCCACTGTCACAAAACCCTGTGACAGCTCAGCGACAGAGCCGATCGGCAATGAGGCGTTTGGCTCGTTTCCAACGTCACAAAACTGACTCGGCGACGCCATAAACATGACTTGAGCCTGTCGATCACCCCGCCAGGCTTGCCGGCCCGAGCCGGCGCGGATTTCAGCCGCTGATCAGTTCCGTCCCAAGGTGCCCGACCTTGACGTAAATCAGCGCGCCTTCGGTGCCGGTGAACGGGGCATGCCGGCTCCAGCGCGGGCTGCGCAGCCAACTGCCTTTGGGATAGACGCCGAACTCGTCTTGGAACACACCGTCGAGCACCAGAATCTCTTCACCGCCCGGATGGGCGTGGACATGAAATTGGGTGTCAGGTGCCCAGCGCACCAGGGCGGTCGAGATGCCGTTGTGCTCGTGCAGCGGCATCACCGACAGACCCGGCACGAGGCCCTGCCGCCACGGCTCAGTGCGGGTGTTGATGCGCAGCGGCTGCAGGTCGTCGGCCGCGAACTGGCGAAGCTTCACGAACAACAGGCAGCCCTCGCGCGACCGCGGTGCGTGTGCGCTGCCCGGCGGGTTGCGAAGATAGGTACCGGCCGGGTAATCGCCGTCGTCATCGGAGAACACACCGTCAAGGACCAGGATCTCTTCGCCGCCGCCATGCACATGACGCTCGAAGTGCGAGCCCGGCGCATACCGGACCAGGCTGGTTGCACGTGCAACCTCGCCGCCCACGCGGTCAAGCATCCAGCGCTCGACACCGGGCAGGGGCGAGGGCTGCCAGTCGGCGTCGGCGGGGCGCAGCACAGCGCGCTGCTCGAAGTCGGCGTTGATTTGCAGTGGCGGGGCGGTCGGTTCGGCAAGAGGTGACATGGTTGGGCGGGGGCGCGACGAAAGCTTGATTGTCGCGGTGCGGCGCCGAGGCTGCCCACCTTCACGCCATGCCCACGCTAGCTGCTGGCCCGCCTGATGGTGTCGACATGGCGGCTACCAAGACGGGGCGTCCAAAGGCCAAGAAAGGCGACTGACTGACTGATTGACAGGGGCCTGGCACGCTGCATGGCGTGTCGCTGGCGCCTGGCAGATCACTTCAATCGCTCAGGCTGCCTCCCTCAGTGCCTGCTTTGAACGATGGGCTTGGCGCCAGATCTCGAAAGCCGCCAAGTCCATCGGTTTTGCCAACAGATAGCCCTGCACCAAATCGCACTTCGCCTGACGCAGGACAGCAAGCTCGGCCTCGTTCTCGACGCCTTCTGCCGTGACGGTCAAACCCAGGCTGTGACCCAGCGTCACGATGGAGCCGAGCAATTCCTGGCGTCGTGGGTCGGTGTTAACGCCGTCGACAAAGCTGCGATCGATCTTCAGTTCGTCCACCGGCAGGCGCTGCAGATAGGCCAGCGAGGACTGGCCGGTGCCAAAGTCGTCGATCGACAGCCCGACACCGAGAAGGTGCAAGGCATGGAGCACCTGGATCGGATCTGGGCCGCTGGCCATCAGTCCGGTCTCGGTCAGCTCAAGCTGCAGGAGATTTGCTGCAACGCCGGCTTCCGCCAGCAGTTTGGCGACCCTTTCTGGAAGATCTTCATCTTGCAGATCCAGCGTTGAGACGTTGACGGCGATAGGCAGGGCCAGATCACGCGACTGCCAATCGGCCAAGGTGGCCACGGCACGCGTCAACATCCATTGGGTGACCTGGCGGATGCGGCCGGTGTTCTCGGCAAACGGAATGAAGTCGCCGGGAGCGAGCCAACCTCGGGTCGGGTGCTGCCAACGAACCAGCGCTTCCGCGCCCAGCAGTTCGCCGGTTGATGCCGACAACTTCGGTTGCAGGAACTGGCGCAATTGGCCGCCGTCGATGGCTTCTTGCAAATCGGACAGCAAGCTGAGGTGCAGCTGTCTCGATGCTTCGAGGTTTGGGTTGTACAAGGCAACCGGCTGGCGCTGACGCTTGGCCTCGAACATGGCTTGTTCGGCGCGGCGCAGCAGCACTTCGGTGTCGCCGGCATGCTCGGGGAACAGGGACATGCCGACGGACACGGAAAGGTCGAGCATCTGACCTTGCCAGCTCAGCTTGTGTTCGACGGCCTCCTTGATTTGCGCGGCCGCGTCATTGGCCTCGGCGAAAGCCCGGATCGGCACCATCACCGCGAATGTGCCGCCCGCCAAACGCCCGAAACGGGCGCGACCGTCGAACAGCGACTTGAGCTTGTCCGCCGCGCCGACCAACACCGCATCACCTGCATCGAAACCGAGCACGCTGTTGACCGCTTTGAGGCGGTCGACATCCAGGCACAGTTGGACAGCGACGGGGTAGTCGCCACCTAAACTGGCGAGCAGTTGATTGCCCTCGGTGATGAATCGGTCGCGCTGCGGCAGACCGGTGAGGAGGTCGATTTGGGCCATGCGCAGCAGTTGCCGCTCGCGATCTCCAACGGCTTGCGCCATCATGTTCATCGCCGTGGAGACCTGCGCCACTTCATCAACGCCCTCGATCGCAATGCGATGCTCATAGCGGCCGTCCGCAGTCAGGCGTGCGCCAGCCTCGGCGCGTTGAAGCGGTTGCACGATGCTGCGGGTCACGAGAACCGCCATCAAACCGCCGAACGTCAGTGCGCCCAGGCACAGCAGGGCAACGGTCAGGCTGTCTCGCGAGATCTGCGTACGCAGGCGGTCGGCTTGTTGGAGTGACGCCAGCTGCTCGACGCTGGCCATGTTGCGGATGGACTCCATCAGCAGGGTCAAGGCCTCTTCAGTCTCAACGCCCAGCATCAGCCGCGCGGCTTCGGGTTCATCGGCTTCAATGAGGTCGACATTGATGCCGTATTGGTGCCGATAGTGCTTCAGCCGCTGCTTGAGTTTGAACAGCGCCTGCCGACGCTCTCCCACGGGCAGGCGGTGATCCAGCAGTGTCATGGCCGCATCGAGATGTCTGTTCGCCACATCGATCTCGGTGTAAGCCAGCACACGTTGATCACGTTGCGCGCTGATCAGGACCAGCAATTTTCTCGCGGCGTCCTCGGCGTTCGACCCCACCTCGTTGATGATTTCGTAAGTCTCGTTCTGATCAGTGACGAGGTTGGTGAATGCCACCGAAAAATCGTTCAGGCGCTGCAAGCTCAAGCCGGCCACCAAAAGCAGCAAACCGAGCTGAATGGCAAACGCCCATCGCAGGCGCGGCCCGATGCGAAAACTCTGGAATTTCAAGGGCATGTGCTGTTGGCGCTGATTGAAGTTTGATCCGGGGGCAACCGCCAATTGCAATCCCCCGCTGAGCTTAGAGTCTGAACGCCTGCACTGCGGCGTCCATGCTCTCGGCTTGACCGAGCAAGGACATGGCTGAGGCAGCGGATTGTTCGACCAGTGCCGCGTTCTGCTGGGTCATTGCGTCAATGACCCGCACGGCTTCACCCACTTCATGGGTCTGGCCCGCCTGGGTGCGGGTCTGCGCGTCCATGGCCTGGATCACCGTGCTGACCTGGTTGACCTGGGCCACGATGTTTTGCATGGCCTGGCCGGCGTTTGCGGCCAGGGTGGCACCGCTCTCAGCTTTTTCGACGGAGCGCTGGATCAGTACCTTGATCTCACGCGCCGCTTCGGCACTTCGACCTGCGAGCAAGCGCACCTCGGCCGCAACGACGGCAAAGCCTCGGCCCTGTTCACCGGCCCGTGCAGCCTCCACGGCGGCGTTCAAGGCCAGGATATTGGTCTGGAAGGCGATGCTGTCGATCAGGCCGGTGATGTCGGCAATCCGGCTGGCGGACTGGTGGATATCCGCCATGGTGATGACGACCTGCTCGACCACGCTGCCGCCCTGGACCGCCACGCCCGAAGCGTGTTGCGCCAGGTTGGCCGCCTCGCCCGCAGCGCGGCTGCTTTGCTGGACCACCTGGTCGAGCTGATCCACATTCGATGACGTTTGCTGCAGCTGGGCTGCTGCCTGCTCGGTACGCATGGCCAGATCTTGGTTGCCGGCGGCGATCTCCTGCGCAGCGCTGCGAATGCTGCCAGCACCGGTATGAATCTCCTCCACCAACTGGCGCAATCGCGTCTGCATGTGCTGCAGCGCAACCAGCACCCGACCTAGTTCATCCCGCCGGCCCTGCGGCACCGGCTGGCTGAGATCGCCCGCCGCGATGCGCTCTGTCACCTCAATCATCTGCGCCACAGGTCCCAGCAGTTGGCGAATCGCGCGCAGCATTGCGGTGCCCAGCACAAGCAGCAGCAGGGGCAGCACGATCAGCAGCGTGTTGCGCTTGAAGGCGCTGTCGTCGCGGCGCAGCAGCAATTCGTCGCCCAAGGTCTTGAGCACCTGGGCGGACAACGCGGCCTGCAGCACCCCGGCCTGGGAAAAGCTGGCGGCCATCTGTTCGAGCGGATAGTTCACGTCCAGCGCCGCAGCCGTCAGGGCGTCGTCGACCAGCTTGCGCTGCAGTTGTGCCTTGGCCAGCAACGGTGTCAACACCGCCGTCAGATGGCTTTGCGGTTCACTGGCCCGGATCGCCAGCTGCATCTCGTGCTGCATGGCCTCCACGTTCTCGCGGTAGCGCGTCAGTGCCGCCGTAAGCAGCGCAATGTCATCAACGGCCACCGCCCGGGCGATGCTGCTCAGCTCGGACAGCGCGTCACCGACCTGCGGCGAAATTTGCAGACCGGCGACAACGGCGTGATACAGCGCCGGATCGGCCTCCAGCGACAGCGCAGTGTCGCCATTGAGCTCGCTGATCGCCCGAAAAGCCTGCACGGCAATGGCTTGCTGGCGGGCCAGCATCTTGGGTGAATCGAGCTTGTTGTCGCGCAGATCGGTGGCCAGAAGATCGAACTGGGCGCTGACTGCTTTGAGCAACTCATAGTTTCGGGCGGCCAAGCCACCGTTGATGTCGAGGCTTGTCGACACGCCCGTCAGCGCGGCCTGTACTGACTTCTGGGCAGCCGCCAGTTCTTCACGGGCGGCGGGCCGCGTCGCCAAGGCTTCCGCTGCCAGATAGCGATGTTGTTGAAGCGTCTTCAACGCAGCCTGCCAGGCCTCATTGACCGGCAGACCCTCGTGCTCGCGTGAGGCCAGCGCGACGTCGGCGGCATAGTTTCGGAACAGCAGCGTGCTCGGCACGATGCTCAGCAGCAGTGCGATCAGGGCGACCAGGATCAAGCGTGTCTTCAGACTGAGGTTGTGGGTTGTCATCGGGTACTGCGGGTTGGGATTTGCCGGTCCACCGGCAAAAAAGCTTGCGACGGGGCACACGCCGTTCAGGTGAGAGGAGGGTGTGGAAGGCGTACAGGGCCGGGGATCGTGAGCAAGGGTAAATACTTAGTTCTTGCCAACTCTAGCCGCCGCACATGTCACCGTTTTGACAAACTTTCGTCTTAATCGGTAACGTTTGGCATTGATCGCCCTGGCGTGAAATCTTCACGCCAAGCTGAGAAAGTGCAGCCCGCTCCTGTCGCGGCCACTGCCTGTGTTGCCGCCAGGGTCCGGCAGTGGACCTAAGCGGTCATCCCCAGCACGTCGGCCTGGTCGCGCTTGAGCAGTTCCTGCAGAAGCGGCGGCTCGAAGTGGCGTTGCACGGTGATGGCGTAAAAATTCTCCACCAGGTCGGGCACGATGCAGTACTCCGCCAACTGCCGGGTCTGCAACTCGTCCCGCACCACCACGGTGGGCACCAGCGCCACGGCGCCGGAATCACGGGCCAGCAGCCGCAGCAGCGCCATGTCATCCACCTCGGCCAGCACATGGCAGCGCAGGCCGAGTTGTTCGCACATCAGGTCGAAGGCAGTGCGGATGTCGCTGTCACGACTCGGCAGCAGCAGGGGCACCTCGGCCAGTTCCTCGGGGAAGCGGAAAGCCCGCCCCTTCGGCCGCGGCCGTCCGACCAGGCTGACCGGCTGCCGCGCGATGCTGCGACAGCGCCAGGGGCGGTCAACATCGGCATGGACCTGGCGGTTCGAGAGCACGACATCGAGGGCGTGCACGCGCAGGCGAGGCAGCAGTTCTTCCAGACTGCCCGACTGCAGCACCAGTTCGACATCGTTGCGGGACAGCAGCGGTTTGACGAAGTTCTCTTGAAAGTTGCGCGACAGCGTGGCCACCGCGCCGATGCGCAGCACCTGCCGCGTCTGCCGCACGCCGTCGCGCAGCAGCGCCATCAGCTCGTTGCCCGAGGCAAAGATCGTGTCGGCATAGGTCAGCGCCATGTGCCCGGCTTCGGTCAGCTGCAAGGCGCGCCCGCTGCGCGTGAACAGCGCGTGGCCGAGTTGTTCTTCAAGCAATTTGATCTGCGCCGACAGCGCCGATTGCGAGACGTGCAACTGCGCTGCGGCACGCGTCAGGTGGCCCTCTTTGGCCACGGCCCAAAAGTAATGGAGATGATGAAAATTCAATCGCGACATCGGCACACCATTCTGTTTATATGAACTAATCGTGCACAACAATGAATTTTACGTGAACGAAGCGAGCCGGCATAGTCGAGCCCGTTGCCATCCCTTGGGTCTTGTTGATGTTCACCTTGCTTGCGGAAATGCCGCCGCTTCGCGTCTTGCTGCTGTGTGCCGTGCCTTTGCTGTGCCTGATTGCGGCGACGGCATCGGGCCTGCCTGCCCTGTCGATCCGATCCGTCTGGCGGGTTGCCCGCGGGTGCGCGGCGCTGGCGGTGGCTGCGGCAGCGCTGTCGCTTTGTTGGCTGCTGGCGGGCGGCTCAGCGTTGGCGCGCGGGCCCGAATTGCTGTCGCTCGGCAGCGCCGGGACGCTCCACCCCAGCTTGAGCAGCGACGTGCTCGGCTGCCTGATGTTGCTGCTGGTGAGCTTTATCGGCTGGGTCATCGTGGGCTATTCGCAGCCCTATCTGGACGGTGAACGCGGGCAGCGGCGCTATGTTCGCAACCTGATGCTCACCCTCGCCGCCGTGACGGTGCTGGTGACCACCAACAACCTGCTGATTCTGGCCCTGGCCTGGATCGCCACCAGCCTGTCGCTGCACGGCCTGCTGACCTTCTTCGACACCCGCCCGCAGGCCTTGATCGCCGCGCATAAGAAGTTCCTGGCGAGCCGCGTTGCCGATCTTTGCCTGCTCGGCGGCATCCTGCTGATCGGCAGCGGGCTCGGCACGATGGAGATTGACCGGGCCATCGCGGCAGTACGCACGCTGCCCGTCATCACCTTGCCGATGCAGGCCGCTGCGGTGCTGCTGGCCTTGAGCGCCTTGCTGAAGTGCGCGCAATTGCCGGTGCACGGCTGGCTGATCCAGGTCATGGAGGCGCCGACGCCGGTCTCGGCGCTGCTGCACGCTGGCGTCGTCAACCTGGGCGGCTTCCTGCTCATCCGTCTTGGCGGCCTGGTCGGTGATGTGCCTGCGGCGCAGGCCCTGCTGGTCGTCGTCGGCAGCATCACGGCGGTGGTGGCAGCCTTGGTGATGATGACGCGCATCAGCATCAAGGTCTCGCTGGCCTGGTCGACCTGCGCACAGATGGGTTTCATGCTGATGCAGTGCGGGCTGGGCCTGTATGACCTGGCGCTGCTGCACCTGGTTGCACATTCGCTCTACAAAGCCCATGCCTTTCTGGGTGCCGGCGGCGCGGTCGAGCAGAACCGCCTGCGCCAGATGACGCCGCCGGTGTCGAACACCTCGTTCGTCAGCTGGCTGATCGGGGCGGTGCTCAGCATGGCGCTGGTCGCAGCCGCCGCCTGGGTCTGGGGCTTCAGTCCGACCGGGGCACCGGTGCTGTGGGCCCTCGGCGGCATCGTGTCGCTGGCGCTTGCGCCACTGGTGACGGGCAGTTTGCAGCGCGGCGCTGGTCTGTGGTCGCTGGCGGGCGTTGCCGGCGCATTCGCGGTGGCGCTGGCCTATTTCGGCTTGCACGCTGGATTCAGCCGCCTGCTGGGCACTGACGGCGTGGGCGCAGCGCCTGGCACAGCCTTGGTCGCCTGGGTGCTGGGCTGCTTTGGGCTGTTGTTCATCGTGCAGGGTGCCGTGCGTGCGCAGCCGCAGGGGTGGCTCGCCCGCCGCCTCTACCCCTGGCTGTTCGCCGGTCTTTACCTCGATGAACTGTTTACCCGCCTGACCTTTCGCGTCTGGCCCGCCAGCGTGCCCGCCATGCCTGGCACGCTGGCCAAAACGCCTGGCGATCTCGCCAACCCAAGACCTGAAGGAGCCGCGTGATGAATGCGATCACCGAACCCGTCGTCCTGGCCAAGGCCAGCTTGCAAGCCGCCATCGACAGCGCCTGCGCCCGCATTGCGCCGACTTGGCCGCTTGACCGCTTCATTGCCGTCAACCCGTACTGGGGCCAGCTCAACCGGCCCATCGGTGCGGCTGCCGCGCAGCTGGCCACCTTGTCAGGCAGCCCGATGCTGATGCCGCGTGCCTGGTACCGCGGGCAGTGGAACGCTGGCCGCATTGGTCGCCCGCATCTGCAGGCTGCCATCGTGGCGGCCGGTGCCGACTGCACGGTGGAGGCATTGCTGGCCGGTCTTGAGAGCGAGGCTGTGCTGCCGGGCCGATTGCCCCTGGCGACCGACCTCGTCGACGCCCAGCGCGACCTGGGTCATGCGATGGCGTGGCGTGACTACACGACGCATCACATCAGCCAGTGCTGCGCGGCCTATTTCGACCAGGGCCAGGCGGCCTGGGGCCCCGACCGCAGTGGTGGCTTGTATCCGAGCTGGCTGCGGCAGTCGGCGCATGACTTCAGCCCGGCGCTGCTGATGGGCGATGCCGGCTTCACCGAGCGTCTGGGTCGCCTGCCTGAAGATCCCTACGCCTTGATCGCCGCCGCCTTGGAGGCCTTGCAATTGCCGCCCGAGACCCACGAGGCCTACCTGACCGCGCTGCTGATGAGCGTCAACGGCTGGGCGTCCTGGTGTGCGTACCAGCGCTGGCAGGCGCGTCTGGCACAGGGCGACGACGCGCAAATCGTGCATTTGCTGGCGATTCGACTGGCCTGGGAATGGTTGCTGCAGGAAGGCCATCAGGCCGTGGGCGTCGCCGGTGCGTTGGCGGCGGCCTGGCGCGGCAGTCAAGGGCATATTGACAGCGCCGAGGCAGCGCAACAGCACGACTGGCTGTGGCAGGCCGCGCTGGAGCGCAGCAGCCAAGCAGCGCTGTGCCAGGGTTTGATGACGGCCCCCGTGCTGGCCGCTGGCGCAAGCTCGCAAGTGCCCCCGGATGCGACCCCGCCCGCGGTTCAGGCGGTGTTTTGCATCGATGTTCGCTCCGAGGTCTATCGCCGCGCGTTCGAAGCCGCCAGCCCGGCCGTGCAGACGCTCGGCTTCGCCGGATTCTTCGCCATGTTCGTTGCCTACCGGCCGCTGGGCAGCGAAATGGTGCGCCCGCAGCTGCCGGGCCTGCTCGCGCCCGGCCTGTGCGTCACCGATGAGTGCGACGCGCCCGGCCTCGCCGAGGTGCTGTCGGCGCGGCGCCGGAAGAACCTGCTCTGGCGCCAACGCTGGCAGGCTTTTCGCGGTGGCGCGGGTTCGAGCTTCTCCTTCGTCGAGTCCTGCGGCCTGCTGTACGCCGGCAAATTGCTGAAGGCCAGCGTTGGCGCCGCCGCCGACCCGCCGACCATCGAGCAGACCGGGCTGCCCGCCGATCAGCGCGACCAACTTCGCCCACGCCTGCCTACCGACGGTGGGCCTGACCTGCAAGAGCGGGTCGGCTGGGCCGCCACGGCGCTGGGCGCCATGGGCCTGACCACCGGCTATGCGAGGCTGATCCTGATGGCCGGACACGGCAGCACCAGCGCCAACAACCCGCACGCGGCGGGCCTGGATTGCGGCGCCTGCGGCGGGCAAACCGGCGAGGTCAATGCCCGGGTGTTGGCCCAACTGCTGAACGACCCTGCGGTGCGGGCCGGCCTGCACGCCCGCGACCTGATGGTGCCCGACAGCACCCGCTTCATCGCCGGCCTGCACAACACCACCACCGACGACCTGCTGCTCTACGACACCGACCTGCTGCCCGACAGCCACGCCCAAGACCTGGCCGACTTGCAAGGCTGGCTGGTCGAGGCGGGCCGGCGTGCGCGTGCCGAGCGGGCAGCCTCGCTCGGCCTGACCGCCAGCGCGAACGATGGTGCAGCGTTGCAAGACGCACTGCATGACGCACTGCATGAAGCAGTAAAGGCTCGCAGCAACGACTGGGCGCAGGTTCGGCCCGAATGGGGCTTGGCTGACTGCGCCAGCTTCATCGTTGCGCCGCGCAGCCGCAGCAGCCACCTGAACCTGGCCGGCCGCAGCTTCCTGCACGACTATCAATGGCAGCGCGACCCCGGCTTTGGCGTGCTTGAGCTGATCATGACGGCGCCGATGGTGGTGACGAACTGGATCAGCATGCAGTACTTCGCCAGCACCGTGGACAACAAGCGCTACGGCAGCGGCAACAAGGTGCTGCACAACGTCGTCGGCGGCAACGTTGGTGTTTTTGAAGGCAATGGAGGCGACCTGCGCATCGGCCTGCCCCTGCAGTCTTTGCATGACGGCGAAAACTTTCGCCACACGCCCCTGCGCCTGAGCGTGTTCATCCAGGCCCCGCAGGCCCCGATCGACGACGTGGTGCGCAAGCATGAAACCGTGCGCCAATTGTTGGACAACGGCTGGTTGCATCTGTTCCGGCTGGATGACGAATCGGGTGTCTGGCGCTATCGCTGCGGCGGAACCTGGGAAGCGGTGGCCAGCTGCGCTTGAATTTGGCGGACCTGGTGAGATTCGACAAGTTGGCGTTGACCGAAAACTGAGCCACTGGGCTAAGTTTTGTATTTGCGCCAACAACCCCGGACCTACCTTTCTATTTACCGCTGCGCGATGTTGCAGTTCGAGGGCAAGAGCTACCCGTTGAAGGAGGCCGCCTCGCGACTTTCCATCGGCTCAGACCCGACCTAGACCACACCTTCTGCCTGGAGCAGTTAGGGTGGCCAGCGGGGCCGCAGGACAGCGCGCCATGCGTTCAGGCCACAAGAGCCCATGGATCAGACACTTCTCGAGTGGTCACCTCAAAACGGATCAGTGAGTTGGATCCGAACGCCATCGTGATTGGTACGTCGCCCGCGTCTCGGCCACGGCCCATCACGACGCGTCCGATGCGTGGGGTGTTGTGGCGCGCGTCAAAGGTATACCAGCGGTCTCCTAAGAAGACTTCGAACCATGCGCTGAAGTCCATCGGGTACGGCACTTCCGGCACGCCGATGTCGCCGAGGTATCCCGTCACATAGCGCGCCGGAAGGTTCATGCAGCGGCAGAGTGTTATTGCCAAGTGTGTGTAGTCGCGGCAAACACCTGTGCGCTCCTGAAAGCCTTGGACGGCTGTGCGAGTGGCCCGAGCCTGCTGATAGTCGAAGCGAATGTGATGATGAACGAAATCACAAATGGCTTGCACTCTCGCCCAACCGAGCGGTGTGTTGCCAAATTCGCGCCAGGCAAAACTCAGTAGCTCGCTATCCACTTCGCAATAGCGGCTCGGCAGAAGGTACTGCAGGGTGCTCACCGGCAGTTCGCGCGGGTCGTGCTGATAGGCACTGGGTTCGAAGAGATCCGGCAGGCCAGAATCCCGCAAGACAGCATGATTGGTGAACCGAACTGACTGTATGCCGGGCGGCACATTGACCCTGCCGCACATATTTCCAAAGCCGTCGGTATAGGGCTGCGGGTCTAGCCATGGGGACAGCTGTAAGCTCTCAGGCACCACCAAGTCGTCCTGCTTTGAAGGATGGACATTGAGCAGGTAGATCAACGCCATGGGAGAGGCCACAGCAAGTTCGATGTCGAAACCAACTTGGATGAACATGGCTTTATTCGCTTTCTGGGTTAATTGGAACTGGAGGAAGATTTAGGGCATAGCAGGAAAGCGGCATCGTCTACTCAATGCTCCGTTGTGTGTGAGACAAGCACTGAATGGCCAAGTCAAGTGTTTGATCGGCGATAGGCCAAGAGCCCGGTCATCGGAAAAACTTGCCGTAATTCAGACTGCCCATTCCCGGCCTACATATCGGTTTTCGTCAGTGTCTTCAAACGTCAATGGCCAACCGAAGCTCGGAATGAGTGGGTGCGGATAGCACTTGATGCACACAATGATTGGGTAACCGGAGAAGTTGATGAAGTTCGAAAATTTCCAAAGCTCTGACTGGGCTTGACTGATTGGTCTGTTGGTTGATAGCGGATTACGGATTGCGGATGGTGTCGCATGGTGGTTAAAGCTGCAGCCAGTGCCGCGCCGACCGTGCGAATGCAGGCGCCCCTTGACCGAGTCGGCAATCATTGACCCAAGACGTATCGATGTTGAACATGCCGAAGCGAGCGTCGAACTTCGGACCGCGAGGAGGCAGCGGCCACCGGTTAATGGCTGATCTTTTCCATTTGCAGTCGAGGAGTTA